>JAFMIS010000007.1 GCA_017853915.1 bacterium | reverse complement strand
AAAAACTGGCGAGCAGCAGCGAAGCAACCGCAAACCTACCCACTATTGTTTTTAAACAACGAATCGCCATAGCATGCCGCACCGCAAGACTATTACTTTAATTCCAAGCGATAGAACAGTACATCTGAATAACGTTAAAGACCAATGCCCAGACCATTCGGGTAGAAACCGGCGAATGAAAGGCACAGCTCAATCCCCGGCTTATTTCGCAAGCCCAGCCGAGGCCACCCTCGGTTCACCACAAAGGTGTAAGTAAATTGGCAAAGTGGAGAGCCTGTCCTGACGACTATCGGCGAAAAGAAACGAAAGCAATCGCCCCAAGGAAACGAGATTCCTCGCAAGGAAACTACCCTCGCACTCTGAGCACAACCACCATCTCCCCCGGACACCGAGCAAAGAGTGATACTTCAAAATCGATCCCACCCTCCTCAGAACAGTACTGAAGGAACGTCTTAAAGTCCTCGGGGCGCCAACAGTGAAAGTGAATACTGTAGTCCTTAGCCTCAAGCTCCTCAACTCGAGCATCGACTTCGTTCGCCGCATACCTCCTGCCGAAGTGCGGCTCGCAGAGGGTCACCCACTCTACAAAGTGCCCATGGCGAGATTTTGCAGGACCGTTGCGGTGGTCATCAATCAGATGCTGAAGCGTGGTTGGTACTCGGTCTTGATCGAAAGTACTCGTCTGATCCGGCACCGCGATATACAGATATCCGCCTGGTCGAACCACCCTGCAAAAGTTCTTGAGAGTGGAGATAGGATCCTCGGCGTGTTCCAGGAAGTGGTTTGCGATAACGAAATCCTGAGATTGCGCCGGCAGTGTAAAAAGCTGCTCTCCGTTGTCAACAATATCGACCTCCACTAATGGCGCCCCTCTTAATTCGGGGTATTGAAGATAGAGATCTGACTTAGAAAACCTATCCACGTACTTCACCATGGCTTCGGCCGGTACAGGGAGGGGATCTTGAAGCGCGCCCACTTCGACACCATTCCCCTCGAGGAACACATCGGCAATCAGGCGGCGAACATCACGTCGCTCAGGCTGTTTATCTCCAAACACATCGAACAGATCGACCTCGGTGGTTGTCGACCTGCTTTTCTCTTTGGACTCCTGGAGAATATCGACAAAAGCTCGCAGAGAAGATTGATTGGCAAAGTCCCTCCCGTCCAGCATAAGAGCTTGACGATTTGGAAAACGCTTCTCAGCTCTACCGAATCGGAGGAAGTGCACCAACGGATTTATCCCCGCGTCCTTTACGTCTGGATACTGGCGAAGATAAAACTTGCTATCAAACTTTGGGGATGGAGCACGCCCCTCACTTCCACCGTAGAGCATAAAGTGGCGCAACGAGGCTAGGCCCCCCCGCGGTACGTCAGGATTATTCTTCTCGTAGAAGCCTCGGTCAAAAAAACCACTCGCAATAACCCGAAGTATATCTCGGGCTCCACTACTTCTCTCAGCGAACGAACGACCCATACCTTGCCCTCTCACTTTGCTTCGCCTGGCACTTCCCTTTGCCAGGTGATTCGGACACCTTTTCCGCCCTACTCATAGCATTCCCTACCTCCTGCGGGAAAGCCATTCTGGGTCTTCCCTTGCCAGGCGTTATCGAATTGGGCGAGCAACCGACGGAGCCAGATGGCAAATACGACTCCCAAAGCAGCACTTGCGCATATCCAGTACATGACTATCAGGTCTTTAGGATAGTATCGAAGCCTCAGACCATATTGACCCGCCCGAGGAATTCGCACTAACACACGCCCCCTCGCGTCCTGCCGAGTCTCAGCCGGCTTTCCGTTCAACGTGACCACAAAATGGGGATTGTGCAACCACCGCAACACCAGGGTATCAGGCTTAGACGTCGTCACCGTGCCGAACACGGAATTGCCTTCATACACAAGCCGATCTGCTCGACTCCACCTCCCTTGCACTAAAGCAGGGGTATCCTCGACCTCTAGCACGTGGACTTTGAGACTCTCATCAAGACCAAGGTCTTTGATTTGATACTTAGGGAATCGCTTCCTGAACTCTTCAATCGTTACCGAGGCGGCCTCTGGCGGAACCCGAATATACCGCTGACGAATTATTGGAGGGCACCATTAAACTCACCTTCCGTCTACCCGAAGACTTGCGCTACAGTACCGAAGACCGCTGGAATCGTTGAACAAGTGGTTAGGAGAGCCTATCGATGCACCTCAGGATGAAATGGAAGCCCGAGGGGCCTTTAATAATCTGCCTCATCTGGTCTTGCATAATTCAAAGGCTTGCACTTCCCCTCTCACAGCTCTGGGTGACCGTAATCACCATTTTGCTCTGCGCGTTTTTGCTACTTGTTTACCGTAAACATCGCTACGAAGTTGAGATATCTCAGACGGATGCCAAGGTCTTCTTGGGATTCGTTCTTCTGAACATAATAGCACACTGGAGCGGTCTTTTTTACTCCCTTGGTGGAGACGAGCTGTATCACGCGAATCGAGCACTCCCCTTAGAGTCATTATACAGGGATCTACAGCCTGCTTTCTCGCGAACCTCGATGGAATCCTTCCGATCCAGCATGTGGAAACTTCTTGATCCGCGACACATGAATGTTATCGACCTTTGGCGAGCACTATCCTTCAGTGTTATAACTTTAGTGGCGTTGGCATGCACCCTCGTCGCTACACGGCGAATAACGGACAAGCATTGTCCCAACCTGCGTTCTCATCAAGTTGCTGGCTGGACGATGTTTTTCGCCATATCAGCATGTTACGGTCTCTGGATGAATCTTCCCGCGGAGGTGCATCCTCCGGGGCGCCTCATCCCGCTGCTCTTATCCACTCTGATTTTCGGATACAATTCTTTCGCTTTCAGAATCCCGGGAATTCTGGCGCTTGCATGTACGCAATGGGCGCTGATGAGGTACCTACGAGAGAGAGCTCCCCAACAACCACATTGGTGGCACGCCACTGTCTGCGCATCGATCGGCTTTATCCCGACCGTTTTCTACTCATCAGAAGCAGTGGAGCCGTCCATCTACGGATTTTGCGCCTACATTTTTGTTGTTCTTTTCGTCCACAAATATTTCAACCATCAGCGGCGTGAATTCCTTGTGGCAGCGGCTATCGCTGCGGCGATCGGAACATTATGTAGACAATCGGCCGTAATAACCTGGGGGCTCATTGCTCTGGGTTTCGCGAGCAACCGAAAAAATTGGCAGATCGGGCCCCTTTTGCTCGTTTTTGCCCCACTCATAATCGACATTCCCTACCTCTATTCCGTTTCAAAACTCGGGCATCCAGCGGTCGGTGTGACTCAACAGGCGAAGCTTGATCTCCTTTCACAAGCGATTGAGAGCGGAGTGGCTATAATGAGTGCGGCGAACTCAACCACACTGCCTTGGCTCATCATTACTGCCATAGCTCTCGCGATTTGGATTCGAAAACCTCGCTGGCAAGAAGCAATGCCTCTTCTGCTTGCAATTCCTTCTTTTGTTCTATTCCACACCATCTGGCAGTACCTATGGGGACTTGGGCGATACCAGGCTGAGTACATAGCTCCCTTTATAGCGTTTTTGCTGGTATTTGCTTGTTCTCGTTTGGCCGACTCTCTCTTGAAATACGGGTGCGCGGTGCTCGCGATCGGAATGGTATCAACTCTAGAAGTAAACTCTAATTTATCGCTGGATATAAACTATCATCAGTGGCCCCGCATGCGAATCACAACATCGGCCAATTTCCCATATCGTGAGACTCTTGGCACTCTAAAGCGAGCCGAGGTTGGCGGCAATTTCGTTATCCTGGGCGGGTCACCAATCTATAACAAGTCGGTTCTATGGCTGTCTGGCTTTAGCTTCTGGGAGAGCGCCCGCTGGGAATACGTGCAGAATGTGATGACGTCCTACCTCGCGCAACCTCGTCCACCGGTGGAAGTAAGAGCGTTCGCTCAAGCCAACGGCATTCAAGCGCTCGTAGTTCAATCAGGAACTCGGCGTGAACTTCAACACCGAGAGGGCATGCCAGGTCTGCAATCGTTTATATCCTCACTAGAGCGCGTTCCTCTGGATTCGAAGAGCTACTTTTACAAAGTATCATCCTACGGGGGAGAGCACGGCGGAGTACTTACTATCTACCGACCTCGAGATTGACCATAGAACCTACAGGACCAAAAGCTGTGCAATCCCAACTCCTACACAAGCTAGCCCAACTCTCAGCTCGTTACGGTGCGGACCCTCTCCTTACCCAAGGCGCTGGTGGGAACACATCAATTAAGGATAGCAAAGCTCTTATCATTAAGGCGTCTGGCAAGAGACTTAGCCAGGCACTCAACGAAGATATATTTGTTGAGATGGACCAGCAGCGTCTCCTGTCAGCGATCGGGCGCGGAGAAGAGATAGATTTTAACGCCAACCTCAAGGGGCCACTACGCGGCTCAATAGAGACCCCGCTTCACGCAGTCATTCCCCAAACAGTGGTGGTGCACCTCCATTCTGTTAGAACGCTCGCTCACGCGATCAGAGTCAACGCGCGACAGGCGCTTGAAGAACGACTCGCGGGCCTCCCATGGGCCTTGGTTCCCTACGCAAAGCCTGGGTGGCCACTCACGTGGGAGCTTCAGAAGACGCTGGCGCAATCTCCCAGCGTATGGGTGCTGCAGAACCACGGTCTAATAGTTGCGGCGGATTCATGTGAGGGCGCGGAGGTCCTCCTGGATGAGGTAGAGAGACGTCTTGAGCGCTCCCCTACCAACGAGTCATCCTCGCCAAGCTCTGCTCTACAATCCTGGGTCGCATCCCATCCCGAGTATCGACTCCCAAGGGAGAACCATGCCCACACTCTGGCGTTTTGTGGAGAAACACTCGACCGGTTGGTGCAGGGAGTGTTGTGCCCCGATCAAGCGGTCTTTCTGGGGCGCGAGGTTGAGGTGGTGAACGACCTAGCGGAGCTGCCCGCCTCTCCAACTGCCGTGGCCACGGTTGTCAGACAACACGGCGTGCTCTTGAAGGCTTCCGCTAGTCAAGGGTCCGACGATTTGGTCACCTGCCTCGGGTTACTGGCTTCTCGGGTTGAGCCGTCCGATAAATTTTCATATCTGTCGGAACCACAAATCGAGGAGCTTCTCGACTGGGACGCGGAGAAGCATCGCCAAGCTCTTGATAGGACTCGGTAAACTATCTTGACGCCGAACACGGATCGTAGTGCCCGCCCCTTCCGCGGGGCACCCTCGCCTTTTTGACAATAATTCTCCCTCTCCCTATCATAAGTGGCTGATTTCAAACCGCCTAAGTCTCATGTGGAGTCTTTGAGTGCCAGGAACTATCGATCATCGCTTGATGGTGCATCGCCTCAACCTGCCTCACTCAGCTGAAGGGGAGAACTCGTTTCTCAGAGAGCTCGTCGGCAGCAAGTCCGGAATCTCAATTCTCGATTCGAAAACCGGACACCTCTTGGTGCCACTGAGCTCTGCAGCCGAGGTCGACTTCTGGATTTTTAGAGACGGTCCAACCGTCCTGACCCACCTCAATCCATCACTTAAACAGTTAGACAGCTACCCTACCCTCGAGACATTTTTGGCAGCCTGGGGAACCAAGCGCGCTCTTGAGGAGAAGGCTGGAGTTCCCCATGGAATGCTCCTAGCAAACCTAAAAACTCACGGTAGCGAGGAGTGGTTCATCGAGCGATGCGCCGAGCTAGGTGTGCCTACAAAAGAGGTCGTGCTTTTAGACCAGGAGTACCCAGCAACCGACAGAATTTTGCGTGAAAAACGCTTCGGTCCGATAGCGCCCCTCGCCATACGCATCTCACGCATCGAGCCACTTGCTGGGATCCTGTCTATTCTTGAAAGCCAAGAATCCTTCTCCGTTCCACACGCGGTCTTTTTAGATCCGATCGGGTTTAACACCCCTGGAGCGAAGCCTCTCGTGCACAAGTCTGAGATCGAACGGATGTACGCGCTGGCACCGACTATTGAGTTCATTGTGTGCTGCCCATCCCGATGGGGAGAGGGAGCACAGATCGACGCGCTCGCCACAAACCTTAAAGAGAACGGCGTGCGACAACCACTTGTCATGACCGACGTACCGCTGTTCAGCCAGTGGAGCCGTCACCTCGAAAACTGGACTCTCCCACACACCTCTAACGTTCTTTCGGCCGCTTAAAAGGAAACTGCGATGAAAATAATAATCCCCATGTCAGGTCTCGGTGAGCGCTTCAAGAAGGCGGGATACTCCCTTCCCAAAGCCCTCATTCCGATGGAGGGCAAGCCGATGGCGCAGCACGTCGTCGAGATGTTTCCAGGAGACAACGAATTCATCTTTATCTGCAACGAGGAGCACCTCAAGGTAAGCGACTACCGCATGCGTGAGACCCTTGAGGGGCTCCCAGTTACATCTCAGATCGTGCCCATTCCGCAGCACAAGCTCGGACCGGTGTACGCCGTCAGTCAGGTATTCGATCGGCTCAAGGATGATGAAGAGGTGGTGATCAACTACTGCGACTTCACCTGTTACTGGAACTTCACTGACTTCCGTTCCTTCGTTCGCGAGAGTCGTAGTGATGCCTGCCTCCCGTGCTATCGCGGCTTTCACCCCCACATGCTCGGTACCACCAACTACGCCTTTCTTCGAGAAGATGGATTGTGGGCTACTGATATTCAAGAGAAGAAGCCCTTTACCGATAACCGAATGAACGAATACGCCTCAAGCGGGACGTTCTACTTCCGAAGTGGAGAGATCCTCAAGCGCTACTTCAAGCGATGCATGGATGAGGACCTCCGAGTAAACGGCGAGTTCTACGTCAGCATGGCGATGAAGCCGATGATGGATGAAGGGCTTCGCGTCAGCATCTATAAACTTGAGCACTTCATGCAGTGGGGAACTCCCGAGGATGTAGCTGAGTACAACGAGTGGTCAGCGATATTCAAAACGTTATCCACATCATCACGAGACACAACAACGCTCCCCGGTCGTTTGTTAATTCCGATGGCGGGGCTCGGCAGTCGGTTCGCCGACGCGGGGTACGAGACTCCAAAGCCTCTGATCTCAGTATCTGGTTCCCCGATGGTCGTTCAAGCTTCTCAGGATCTTCCAAAGACCGAGAGCCAGGTGTTTATCCTTCGTAAAGACCTGGCTGGCCTCGGCGATATCTTGAGCGCTCTCACGAAAGCATTTCCGAAATCAAAGCACGTCATCCTTCCTCAAGTAACAGATGGACAGGCGCGAACATGCCTCGCCGGTCTCACAGGGATTGAGCCGCACGAACCTCTTACAATCGGGGCGTGCGACAACGGGGTTCTGTACGACTCAGCTCGGTATCAGGCGCTCTACAACGACCCTACCGTTGACGTTATCGTCTGGAGCAAGCGCGGGTACCCTGGATCCGCCAAGAAGCCACAAGGGTACGGATGGCTCGAAGTTGAGGGCAACGTTGTTAAACGCGCCTCGGTAAAGGTTCCGCTCACCGACCCAAAGACGGACCCGATCATCATCGGCACGTTCACCTTCAAGAGAACCTCCGACTTCGTTCGAGCGGCGACCTCTCTGATAGAGCGAGATGGTCGCGTCAATGGGGAGCTGTACGTTGACTCTCTGATCAACGACGCGATTCAACTTGGTCTCAAGGTCGTGAACTTTGAGGTGGGCCACTACGTATGCTGGGGGACGCCGGATGACCTTCGGACCTTTGAGTACTGGCAGTCGTGCTTCCACAAGTGGCACTCACACCCCTACACCCTTGAGAGCGACTCGCGAGTCGCGTCAGAGGAACAAGCTGCCCTCAAATCTCACTATGAGAGCTTTCGAGCGCCCCGCCCGCGCGAATTCACGCGCAAGCTGTGCAACGCCTAAGGAGAGGATAGAGCCATGGATGGAATCAAGTTGTCTTTAGTCATCCCATGCTACAACGAGGCGCAGTCTCTGCCACGTCTAATTGGGCGCCTCAAAGAGTGCTTCACCCGCGCCGACGTAGAGGTAGTGCTCGTAGACAACGGGTCCAAGGATGCCTCGCCACAGATCATGGCTGAGCAACTTGCGGGCGCGACTAACATTCGTAGCGTTCGGGTTGAGGTCAACCAAGGATACGGGTACGGCATCCTGCAGGGACTCAAAGCGGCTCGCGGCACCTACATCGGATGGACGCACGCCGATCTGCAAACAGATCCGAAAGATGCCCTCCGAGCGCTGGAAATTATCGAAGGTCATAGCGACAGTACTCAGCTCTTTGTTAAGGGCTCTCGCTACGGCCGCCCACTCTTCGACCGACTCTTCTCTCTCGGAATGGGACTTTTTGAGAGCGTCTTCCTTCGAGTTCCCCTCTGGGAGATCAATGCCCAGCCAACGATCTTCCCTAAATCATTCTTCGATGGATGGATCGACCCTCCACACGACTTCTCACTAGACCTCTACTCCTTCTACCAGGCACGCGTACAGAAACTTAAGGTGGTCCGCTTTCCGGTTTACTTTGGAAAGCGCGAGTTTGGAACCTCACACTGGAACGTTGACTGGCGCTCAAAGGTTAAATTTATCAAGCGCACCTTGGATTTCTCATTCAAACTCAAGAAACGTCTAGCGGTCTCGAACTAACACGGATGATGCAAGAGCTCAGACAAATTATCGGTGACTGGCGCTTCCTCGTCGGATTAGCGCTGAGAGTTGTCATGGTATGCACCGTGCTGCCGTGGACTATTCGAGATTGGTTCGCGCCGTTTATCGATCAGACCCTTGCCTTCCTGTCGATCGATCCATGGGGAAGCTTCATAGCCCACGGAGGAGATAAACTTGCCTTTCCGTACGGTCCGGTCATGTATCTTCTCTTCACTATCCCGGGCGCCATTGGACTCGCTCTAGCGAAACTGCTCAGCATCCGATCGTTCACCCCGTTTATGTTTGGTCTCACCGTGCTGGTCGTCGAATTCCTCACGATGTCCATGCTGGTCGCTCTCTCTCGTGAGAACAGGAGGGAGGTTGCTTGGTTCTTCTGGCTCTCTCCACTCGCCATATACGTCAACTACTGGTACGGGCAACTCGATATAGTTCCGGTTCTCTTTCTGGTAGGAACGTTCCTCCTCCTTAAGAACGCCCGAGCCCTGTACGCCGGCATCGCGTTAGGATTAGGGGTATCAGCGAAGTTGAGCGTTCTCCTCGCGGCGCCGTTCTTCTTGGTATACCTGTGGCGCAACAGCCGGCAACGGGCGTTGTTCAAACCGTTCTTACTGGGGCTCGGTTGCGTGGCATTCGTTGGGGCGGGACTCGTTGCCCTCCTGCCTGGATACGGCGAGATGGTGCTGGGCTCGCGAGAGCTCACCAAGGTTTATAACTTCGCGCTCGACCTCGGAGGAGAGACTCACATATTCCTGATGCCGGTAGTCTACTCCCTCCTCCTGTACGGAGCGTGGCGAATTGAGCGTATGAGCTTCGAGCTCTTCTTCGTCTTTGTCGGGATAGCTTTCTTCTCGGTACTTCTCTTCACCCCAGCGTCTACTGGATGGTTCCTGTGGAGCCTTCCCTTCGTTGCGTTCATGCAGTCCCGAGCTGGCGGTACAACGGCTCTCCTAGGTCTCGTATTCTCTTGCCTCTTCGTCCTCACCGGTCTCCTGCGAGCCACGGGGGCTGAGATCGTTCCGCTCAACCTCGATCTCACTATACCAATGCTTCAACTGGAGATCTCGCCCCAAATCAAGTTTGCGTACTCGCTGCTTCTCTCATCAACCTGGATATGCGGGGTTCTCTTCTGCTTGCAGATGTTCATCCACGGGGTGCGTAGAAATGATTTCTTTCGCCTCAGTCGGCGTCCCTTGGCGGTTGGTATCGCCGGCGATTCAGGAGCCGGGAAGGACACGTTCGCATCCGCCATCGCGGGGCTCTTTGGGCACGAGTCCACAACGCTTATCAGTGGAGATGACTACCACAAGTGGGACCGCTCCGCGCCGATGTGGAGGATGATTACCCACCTCGATCCGCGTGGAAACGACCTTGGTCGATTTACCCGTGATGTTCTAGTTCTTCTCGACGGCAAGTCCGTGACCTCTCGCCACTACGATCACCAAACCGGAAGGTTCCGTCGCGCGGCAAGCGTCGCTAAGAACGACGTGGTCGTTGTCAGTGGTCTTCATGCCCTGCTCATCAACTCAGTTCGCGAGAAGCTCGACCTATCGGTGTACCTCGATATGGATGAGACGCTCCGAACCTTCTTCAAGGTTCGACGGGATGTGAACGAGCGGGGTCGTCCTCTTGAGTACGTTCTTGATTCAATAGCGAAGCGACAGCCAGACGCCGACGCTTATGTAAAGCCGCAAGCCCAGGAGGCCGACATCGTGTTCAGCCTCGCCGTGGCAAACCCTCTCGACATCGAGAGATGTGTCGCCAGGAACGATTATCGCCTCAACGTCACCATGCGGGATGGTGTAAGCGCAGAGCCCCTTGTTCACACGCTGATCGGGTTGTGTGGCATGCACGTTGAGTCCTCCCCTATCGGTCGAGACGGACTCGTGACCATGTCTATCGAGGGCGAGATCGATAGAGACGATGTGGCGCTCGCGGCTGAAAAGCTCCGTCCCGTAATGGACGAACTCCTTGCGTGGAGCCCACGCTGGGAGGGAGGCATCCTTGGGGTCATGCAACTAGTATTTTTATCTCACGTGTATCACGTGCTTCAAAGAAGGCTGTCGTATGCATAGCAATACAGAGTTACCCGCAGTAGTCATGTGTGACCTGGACAATACTCTCTATGAGTACGACCCGGCTCACAAAGCGGCCATGAACGCTGTGCGCTCCAAGCTCAATCAAACCATGAGCGTCAAGGACGATGACTTTACGCGCGCCTTCAACGCCGCTAAAGCTGAGGTCAAGGCGATGCTCGGGAATACTGCCGGCTCTCACAGTCGACTGCTTTATTTTAAGAGAATGATCGAAGCCCTAGGGCTGAAAACTCAGCCCCTTCTCTCACTCGATCTTGAGCAGACGTACTGGCGGTCCTTTTTAAGCTCCGCTCAGCTTCTTCCCGGGGTAAAGGAGTTCTTTGAAGAGCTGCACTGCCTTAATATTCCGAGGGTCTTGGTGACGGATTTGACCACTCAGATTCAACTTCGAAAGCTGATCTACTTTGAACTCGAAAGCTCCTTTGATCTGGTCGTAACATCCGAGGAAGTTGGGGTAGAGAAGCCAGATGGACGAATATTTAACTATGCGCTGTCTAAAGTCACACGTGGCCGTGGTCCTGTGTGGATGATTGGGGACAGCATCGAAAAGGACATGATAGGGGCAAAGCAAGCGGTCAACGCGCACACGTTCCTGAGGGGCGGAATGCTGCGCCGAGTCAATCGACAGGAATCGGTTGACACCGTATTCAAAGACTTCTGGGACCTTTTACCTCTGATAAAAGGAATTTCTTCCGCTGTATTTGAATCCGCGAGCAATGTAGCCGATTTTAACCTTACACACTCCTTGAGCAGCAATGAGTAACTCAAACTGCTGATTGACAAACCGCCCGCCAAAGGAAAGGATTCCGACATGTTATTTCAGGAAGCATACAAAGCCGAACACTCTGAAAATCGAATGAAACACGAGGGAGATGTAGCTCGAGCCCGCGAGCATTTCTTCTCCTCAGAATCTCACAACCTTCGTCAGCTTCTTAAAAGCCGGTTCAGCTGGATGAACAGATATATTTCTGAAAATGGACGAGGACTTGAGGTGGGATGCGGCACCGGAGTCAGCAAAGAATTCATTAGAGCGCGCGAGTACATCGTCTCTGACTACGCCGAACATCCGTGGCTTGACGCGTGCAACGTAGACGCGCTCCACACGGGATTTCCCGACGAAAGCTTCGATTTTGTCGTTTCTAGCAACATGGTTCATCACGTACCATATCCGGTTCGATTCTTCGATGAGATGTATCGGATACTGAAGCCGGGGGGAGTTCTCTTAATTCAAGAGATTAATGCCTCATTTTTTATGAGAACACTTCTCCGATTAATGCGTCATGAAGGATACTCTTTTGATGTTGACGTTTTTGACCCACAGGTGGTGTGCACAGACCCAGAGGACCTCTGGAGCGCCAACTGCGCCATCCCTAACCTCTTGTTTGACGATGCCGCGAAATTTCACACGCAAGTGCCTCAGTTTCAAATCGTGATGCAATCCTACTCAGAGTTCTTCAACTTTATTAACTCCGGCGGTGTCATCGCCAAAACGTTTTCAATTCCCCTCCCTGTTTTCCTCTTGAAGACAATAGAATTGATAGACACATGCCTGGCCAACTGCGCGCCATCAGTCTTCGCGCTCCAAAGACAGATAGTACTCAAGAAAGTCACGACCAAGAAATAGCTACGGTACCAGCTCGCCTGTCCTATCCATTGAGGAACTTCGAGCCCCTCTCCATGATTGCTATTCAAAGGCAGCTGGATATCCGTTAACGTAGTCAGCACCACCGGGTCGATGGTGCCCACATCCTCAAGATGTCCCGGGCAGAGTGTCCATCAAATGACTAGATCGGGGTCGATCAACTGCCTACGCCAGAGAAAACAGCGCTTCTCTATCCCGCTCACGCAATATTGTGTGCCTAAGCACCAATACCGAGCATCTTTCTACCACCTCATCAGATTCCCACCCCACGTAAACCCTGCGCCAAAGGCCAAAGTCATCACGAGGGTACCGGGCTGCAGACGTCCCTGCTCCATAGCTTCTGACATGCAAATGGGGATCGTGGCGGCGGTGGTATTCCCATACCGATCGATATTGTTGAAGACCTGTTGGGGTGAGAGCCCGAGCTGCTCTCGCACCATTTCATTGATGCGAAGGTTGGCTTGGTGCGGCAACAGGAGCCCGATGTCACGGGCCTGAAGATTATTCCTTTTGAGAAGCGTGGTGGCTGTCTCAATCAGGCGGGTTACCGCATTTTTGAACACAACTTTCCCGTCCATATGCGGGTGGACACGGGCCTCTGAAATATCGGAGGCACGTAGAAAACCGGGCGTCGCGGTGCCGGGAACCTTCATGCACAATACATCCGCTCCTGACCCATCACTGCCCAGATATGAGTCAAGGATCCCCCGTCCCTCAAACGCCGCGCCCTCCACAGCTTCAATACACAGCGCTCCTGCGCCGTCACCGAACAACACGGCCATCTCGCGCCCGCGAGTTGTAAGATCAAGAACGGGCGATTGAACCTCGGCGCACACCAACAAGATCTTTTTAGCCTGGCGACTCTTCACATATCCGTCGATACACGACAAACCATACACGAGCCCACTACACTGGGCGCGAATATCGAGCGCGGGGATAGTTCGACATCCCAACTGGTGTTGAATCATTACTCCAATACCTGGGAAGTAGTAATCGGGTGAAAGGGTAGCCGCGACGATAAGATCGATATCGCGAGGCTCCCAACCAGCCAGAGTGATCGCCTTACGCGCCGCCTCGAGGCCCAACGCAGACGTCGAAATCGACTCGGTATCGATAAACCGCCGCTCCTTGATGCCGGTCCGCTCGGTGATCCAGGCGTCACTCGTATCCATGCACTTGGAGAGATCCTCGTTGGTAACCCGTTTCGAGGGAACAAAGTGAGCAACGGAACGAACTACAGATTGAGCCATCATAGAGTACTCCCTGAAAAGTCCAGACGAGGGCGGTTCTTATTACCGATATCTCACCAAGACGTGAGACGCTGAGCCATACGCAAAACTTATCCCTCGCCTGCTCCCGCCGAGCGCCTTATACTACGGGGGATTGAAGAGATGAGTCCACACCGTTTAACTAAATTTCGAATCGCTGTGTATGGCGTCCTTGTAGAGGGGGGTCGCGTTCTTTTGACCGATACTCGGGTGCCCTCCGGTATTATCACAAACTTCCCCGGAGGTGGCTTGGAGCTTGGGGAAGCCCCACTCGAAGCCGTTGCCCGAGAATTTCGTGAGGAAACAACTTTAGAGGTACGGGTAGGTGAACTCCTCTTCTGCTCCCAACTCTTCCAACAAAACCCCGAATACCCACACGAGCAGCTGATGCATATCTACTACCGAGTTCACAGAGTTTCAGGGGACGTGCAAAAAGACGGCAATAAAGATGATGTAGCTCAGGCGACCTGGGTAGCTCGACATGAGCTCCCCACCAGGAGGATCTTGGCGGTTGATCAGGAGTTCATAAACAGTCCGGTATTCCAGGCGCTCTTGTAGCCCAGGCAGGCTCTCACGATTTTTTAGAAATGTGTGAGCGCTTTTAATTCTCATAGACACGACGCGCCGCTCCTGATACCTACACGGTATGAACGTTGAAACCTTTGTAGCCTCCCTTTCAACCAAAAAGCCTCCATCTGACCTTACCCCAGCTTTGACCGCCCTCTGGTTTGACCATCACGAGGAGTGGGAAAAGGCGCATGAGGCTGTCCAAAACGAATCTGATGAGCTGAGCGCCGCCATTCACGCCTACCTGCACCGTAAGGAGGGTGATATCTGGAACGCCAACTATTGGTACCGGGCTGCTCGGCGCAAACCCTGCAACGGCCCCCTCAAGGAGGAGTGGGATATGCTGGTGTCGAATGCGTGCGAGAGACCGGGAAGATCGCAGGGATTAGCCGCGCGTTGAGGTCGATCCCAACTCCATCCTCATCACATATCGACTGATGGTTAGGAGTATAGTGCGCGGCAGAAATCGGCTCCCGTGTACCAGCACCTTGTTGAATACTCCGTCAACGACGATCGCCTTTCTGCCCAAAGCTCGAAACGAACTCTGCACTACATGCTCAGCCGATCGATACGGCGAATGATAGTCTCGTAACCCCGCTCCCGCGTGAAACTCCGTACGGGTCAAACCGGGTAGCACCGTTAAAACATCCACCCCACTCCCCAAGCACTCCGCGTGAAGAGCTTCTCCGAAGTAAAGATCAAACGACTTGGTGGCCGCATACACTGAAAACCATGGGGCCGGAACAGCCCCTACCACGCTGGAAGTGATAATCATCGCTCCGCGCCGTCGCTCCTTCATTCCCGACAGATACTGAGCTGCCACGTCAACCACAGCACGGCAGTTCAGATCAATCATGCCTAGCAGTCGAGCTCGATCCACCGTCTCCAGCGCTCCTAGGAGCCCAAATCCAGCGTTATTGACGAGTAGATCGATAGAGAGCCCGAGCTCGTTTGTGCGCACAAGCAGCTCATCGGCCGCAAAGGGCTTCTCAAGGTCGATGATAATTGGAATGACTTTCGCTTGTGTTGAGGCTTGGATCTCCTGCTGAAGAGCCTCAAGACGGTCACCTCGTCGGGCTACCGCGACTATTGTCGAGAAACCCCGCTTCGCTAACTCACGACAGAATGCCGCCCCTATCCCTGAGCTCGCTCCAGTTACTAAGGCCGTGGTCCCGTATCGAAGCAGGTCTTGCGCCATACCATTAACTTACAAGCATCATAATTGCTACTTGCCCAAGACCGACTAAGAAACCCAACACACCACCCAGGATCTCTATGGTTTTGAGCTCCCGAGCTGACACCTCATATATGATCGCCTCTAATTTCGAGAGATCAAAAGCCTCTATCTTTGCTCGAACTATCTCACTGACATCGAGTCGATGCTCGACCCGTTCCACCACTCGCTCGATAAATTGAGGGAACCTCTCACTCATCTGAGCTGCCAGCATTCCCTTCACCTGTTCAAGCAGGGGCCCCTGAACAAACATCCCAATCATCGGATTCTGAGCGCTCAGCTTCTCGACAAAGAGATCCACCTGCTCATTGAGGAATGCGCTGGCTTCCTCCGTTGTCTCGCTTCCCGCAAGAGCCGCAATTGGTATAATTATTACCTCGTCAATGCCCCGGAAATGGTGAAAGTTGCCCCGTAACGCGACACGATTAGCGTAAAAACCGCATGTTCGCAAGTGGTTGATATACGCAGGTTCACTGCGTGCGTCGAACCGAGGAGTGACGTGCCGCGTCGACAGAACCCTTTGCGCCCAACATCCGTTGCGTCGGTAGAGCACCTACGTGAAGCTTGGACCTCGATATTTACCTATCCTCCCCGCCGTCGCACCTCAGTTGGGGGCACTCCTACCCAATAAGGAATCTACTTGTGTCGAAGATACACGAACCCCGTTGAGCTCACAGCCCATTTTCAGACACCAAAATACTCACAAGTTCTACCAGTATAACCAATAGGGCAAACTAAAGAACCCTAGCGTTGTTCGGTTGTGTTACGATCCAATTTGAGGACCGTGAAATAATAGCGTGGAGTACTCGCTCCAACGAGAGACGACAAGCTCCGGGGCCATCGGTGAAATTCAAGGAAGAGACGTATACTAACGGGGACTTGAGAAACGAAGGCCAGAAGACTCAAGCGGAACGCCTCAAACCTCAGAGTGAGTGCTGAAATCATAAGCCTCGCACAAAAGTGATACGTCGCTACATGCGCAGAAGTAGTGCGGGGCCAAAAATATGGGTAGCGCTTTACTCACAAGTAGGTGTTCCTTTAAGGGCCTGACGGTGGCAAACGGTGCTCTCCAAACAGAAGATGCAGCTCTTAAACAAGCATATCAAATAGCGACAGAAGGTGTGCGCAGAAACGGTGGTTTCTCGTGGGTCGTTTTCGATTTGGATGACAAGGGTGCCGTTGCTGGTCGTCGCATTTTTGACGACAACGGCGGCTGGGGCGTCGGCGGCCGTCGTAACGATTGCGCGTTGTTTGGCGCCTCGCCTGCGGAATTAAAAACTACTTGATCCTCGATCCTTGGTTTCTTGGTCCCCTCCGCTAGGAGGGGTTGGGTTCCTTGATCCTTGGTCCTTTGATCGAAAATTTTGTTCATCAGGCAGCTAGCTTCAGCGGCACATAAGCCCCGCCCCTTTTTACTGCAATCTCTCCCCCAAGGGCTGCAATCATCTTTATAAAGGTCTTAAGAGTCATGTTCTTGTGTTTCCCAGAACGAACACTTTGAACGACAGAAGGCGCTACCCCTATTTGCTTCGCCAGTTTTCTCACAGAAACGTTATCTTCTGCCATCATTGCGAGAATGAGTTCAGAAAGCACAAGTTCGCCGTACTCTTTTTCAAAGAGCTTTCGAAACTTTGGATTCTCCATCTCTTTTTCGTAGGTGGATTTAGTATTAGCGCGCTTTTTCATAATAGGTGCCTCTCTTAATCCGTAACTCAAAGTCTGCTTTTGCCTTCAATGCTCTCGATTTCTCCCCAGAAGGCAGCTTTTGGCCCTTCTTCTCGAAGCCGTTTGTGATGAGGATCTTTTTACCTGTCAGAAAGAAGCACAGGTAACGATCAGGTTGTGGCTTGAAGGCAAAAATCTGATCTCCTTCGTTCCTAAACTTCGTTATATCGAAAATCTTCCCGATATCTCCCATTATCCGAACCAACTTAAGGAACTTAATTCGACGCTCGTCTGAGAGGCCCTCGTAATACTCACGAGCGGGAGAGTGACCCCGCTCATCAAAATACCACTCGATTGAAAAAGCTTGCCCCTTATAGACCAGGACGTCGGAAGACTTCATACTCCTAGTGTACTGATATATCGGTACAGTTGCAAGGTTCTTTATACTTTGAAAATACCCCCTATCTAAACCCCTGTATCTTCGTGATAATCCAGTTTATCACGAAGATACAAACTGGACAGAGAATCGCATGACCAAAACCGAAATCGCCATCATCGAGACGAACGTGCCGAGCCTTTCGACCATCGCCGCGCTCGCAGCAGTTCCCGAAGAAGAGGTTTGGCTTGCCAAGCAGAAGAGCGCACGCACCCGTCGCGCCTACCGGCTCGATGTGACGCACTTCATGAGGACCCTTCGCGTCAGCTCGTCCAGCGAGCTGCGCCAGGTGGACCATCGCGCCGTTATCACGTGGGAAAGGTTCATGCGCGAAACCGAAGGCGCGCAAGCCTCTACCATCCGCCGCCGCCTGGCGGCGCTATCGTCGCTCTTCAAGCACCTGGTCGCCCACAACCACGCCGCCCGCAATCCGGTCGCCGATGTGGAGCGGCCGACCATCAACCGGGACGAAGGTTCGACCCTGGCCTTTTCCAAAGCCCAAGCCCGCAAGATGCTCGATGCCCCGACCGCCGACACCATCGAAGGACTGCGTGACCGCGCCCTTCTCTCCGTCGGCTTGCAAGTCGGCTTGCGCCGCGCCGAAATCGCGGCGCTGAAAGTCGGCGACTTGCACCAAAACAGGGGTTTCGATTCCTTGCGGGTCATCCGCAAGGGCGGGCGCAAGGAGGCTCTCGCGATCAATCCGCAGACGGCGCAGCGCATCCGCGCCTATCTTGACCTGGCAGGTCACGCTGCGGACCAGGACGGCCCGCTCTTCCGGCCCTTGAAGCACAATGGCAAGCGGCAGGAGACGCGCCGACCGATGAGTCCCGACAATATAGACCGCATCGTCAGACGCTACGCTGCCCGCATCGGTATAGAGCGCGGCCATTCAGCCCACTCTATGCGCGCGACCTTTATCACCACCGCGCTAGAAAACGGTGCAAGTCTGGAAGATGTGCAAAGAGCAGCCGGGCACAGAGACCCCTCGACGACAAAGCTCTATGACCGACGCGGATACAACCCGGAAAAATCCGCGAGCTTTTTTGCTACCTACTAAACAGCTGGCCGTCACCACGAAACTATTCGCTCTAGTGTCCGATTATCAGGGACAGTTACGGGCGTATCTTCGATGCTCCATCAGCCTAACTCACAGGGGAGAAAGCAGAAGCGGTTCATTAAAAGGGTCGAAAGCCCCTGCCCATCAACATGTGACAAAATCCCAAGATACGACTGAAGCGACTGATGAAGTGAGTCTGAATCGATCGCTCCTCTAAACGCCTCCCCGTGCCTTTCGGTCAACTTTCTAAGCATCCTGTGCTTCGTTGTTGTTCTGAGACTGCGGTGGAATGGATGCACTACGATACCCAAGAAGTCGATGCCGTGATTAAGTGGTCGCATGCTTACCTTGTCAGGGTGAAGCGCAAGCTTCAGCCGCAAAGCTAAAAACTCTTCAATCTTCGGTAGCAGCTTCTCTAACTCCTGTCGACGAGGGGCGAGGAAGAGGCAATCGTCAGCAAACCGGAGATAGTGCTTTACTCGAAGCGCGTGTTTAACGTACTGGTCGAAATCATTCAGATAGATGTTGGTAAATATCTGAGAGGTGAGGTTTCCGATAGGCGCGCCTTTTCCAACGCAACCTTCCACGTGAAAGCTATCGATAACGTGCCCTAAGAGACGAAGCGCTCGGTCGTCGTGAATCACCTTTGCCAGCGTCTCTTTGAGGATCTCGTGATCTACTGAATCATAGAAGCGCTTGATATCGCATTTTAGCGCCCAGCAAGGATGCGTTAGGTTTTTGCTCACCTTCCAGACTGCGCGCTGCAACGCGTTTACCGCGCGGTGAGTGCCCTTGCCGATGCGATTTGAATAGACACCGCTATAGAGCCGTGGCTCATAGATCTGGCGTAGGGTCATGTGGAGCGTATGGTGTACGAGACGATCGCGCACACAGGCTTTTCTGATGTGGCGCCTCTTTGGATCGTGCACAAAGAACGACTCATACGAAGAGTGCCGATACGCGCCTGAAGCAAGGTCACGGTGTAATCGAAAGATGTGCTTTTCCGCGTATCGACCAAACTCCTGAACGTCGCAGCGGTTCCCCTTCCCTTTCCTAAACTCGTACCACGCCTCAAAAAGGCGCTCGGGAGAGATCATCTCGTCGAATATAGTGGTCGAAACCGTCACAGAAAGAGGATTATGCAGCAATTAGACATTCCCATCATCACCAAAACGTACGAGCTCTACCGGGCACTACACGATCTTCAAAAAGGTATACCCAAGATGGAGCGATACAGCCTCTGGAGCCGTGTTGAGGCGACCGCTCTTCAGATGTTAGAGGGATTTGTTCATGCGGGATACCTCCCGTGTGAGCAGAGAGCGCAGAAGTTGACTCGTCTTGCCGCAGAGGTTGATATGCTGCGGATGTTTATACGACTTGCAGTCGATATAAAGGTGCTTCCATTGAAGAAGGCCGTCCCGCTCCAAGAACGGCTCGATGAGATAGGACGCATGCTTGGCGGGTGGATAAAGAGCCTTCGGCAGAGGTAAAAAAGGGGGAGACAGCAGTTCCGCAGAAGCGCGCACAAACAACGCCCCATTGTTAGGATTGTCGTTGTCGTTCCAGTTGTTGTCGTTGTCGTTAACACGCCGACCATCAACATCAAGCCCGCCTCTTTGCCCAAGCCCTTACGGACCCACCACCGTTTGAGCGCTTCCGCGGTTCTCACGGTTGAATTTAATGCGGAGGGGTTGTGGCGCCGTTAGCTACGCTTTTCGACCTTGGTATCATCCGATACCAACCAACAAGATCCCCTCTCAAGGCTTGGACAAGAATTGCTGCTCCCGTCACAGTCCTACACGCTCGTTGAATCTAAAAGAGGCGGCTACGCCGCCTCTCATCGGGACGCAACGACTCTGGCAGTTCCAGCGGATTTCTCCAACTGACGTTACTGTGGGAACAGCCCTTAGGTGCAAGGAAGCCTTAGCCGCCTTGTCATTACCCAAGGTAACTCGAAAGGTAGCAGACCAGTGGAAGCGGCTAAAGTAGAAAATTTTTCGATCAAAGGACCAATGATCAATGGAACCAACCCCTCCTAGCGGAGGGGACCAAGAAACCAATGATCAACGATCAAATTATTTTGATTCCGCAGAAGCGCGCACAAACAACGCCCCATTGCTAGGAAAGGCGTCGTGGCCGTGCCAGTGGCCGTCGTTGCCGCAAACACGCCGACCATCAACATCAAGCCCGCCTGCAGTATCCCGCACGTACCGCTCTCGGTAGGTCTGTAG
>JAFMIS010000213.1 GCA_017853915.1 bacterium | reverse complement strand
AACGGTTCTGTTCTTTTACCCACCGCACACAACAACCGTCTTATAATGTTTGTTATGTGGTGAGATGTGGTGAAAAAACTTTAGGTCCTGACTCTAGCCTGCGGCTCACAGGAGCGGCGACCGAAGACCCGAATTTGGCTCTTCCGATGCACCCGCAGTGCGACTATCGGCCGCGCATATTCCAATCAGGGCTTTTTTACACATTTCCCCTGTCGCGGCCTTTCTCAAACCTAGCCCCTTATTCTATACCATATATAAAAACTAGCGGAAGTTTTCTGCTGAGCTTTTTAACAGCCAGCACCGCCAGGCTTTTTAATGTGTAGTTACATATAGTTAGCTCATCGCTGCGAGACCGACAGCAGGCACGGCGAGAGCGTATTGAGACTGAAGAAGCGAAAGCGCGGCACTTTCATGACCAAACTGAGGACCATCACACTCGTAGTAGCACTCTGTCACTCGCTCGCGGGGTGCCAGATCGTTGGTCAAGTCGTCGATCTCTTCCATACCAGCGAATCTCAAACTGTAAGTGGCGAGGCTCCACTGTGGTCGAGGCTATCGACCCAAGGACTGGCGGGAACTGAGGGGCACCTGGGAGAAGTTCTCACCATAAAACAGGTGGCGCGCGATCCAATCCAGGTCCTCTCCGTTGGCACCGATGGAAATCTGATCACTTGGGATCTTGAAAGCGGCGCTGGATCCATATTGAAAACCCTTGATTCTCCGTGTCAGCTAGCCGCGCTTGGCGAAAACAGATCGCTTGTCGCCTGCGCCTCTGGCTTCTCTGTTCGCGTCGCGTGCGTGACAGGCTGCACAGGTCAGTGGGAACTGACGAAGTTAAAAACGAGAACCACAAGCATCGCTTTTCATGAGGATGACTCGGCTCTGCTGATCGGAGGAGCCGATGGTCGCGTCTATCGGTGGCGATTTCGCCTCCCCGAGACGGCCGAAACTTTGAGGGAGCAAGAAAAGATCCTGGAACGCTACATCGCGCACCAAACCATCGTGACTCAGGTAGCCCCTTTGCATACAGCGCGCGCTTTTTTCTCGGCTGATTGGGATGGAGTCTTGTATGGATGGCTCGCCTATACGGCTGATGATCAACAGGGAAGTTTCGATAAGAATTTATTTGGTGGGCGCTTTTTCGGTGACATAGGCACGTATCTACGCGCGAATAGAGCTACTGATAGAGGAATTACTGCCCTGACGGTATCCCGAGATGGAACTCGTCTCGGACTTGGAACCGAGGACGGCGCGATTGAGATATGGGAGGTGCGTGGATTTTTACTATCGGCGCGAGCGCCGCTTCACTCGGGCCGAGTCACCGGCATCGCTCTCAACAACGACGGCACTCGAGTCGCGTCCGTAGGACGTGACGGGAAAATAAATGTTTCTCAGGTAGTGCCCGACCCGCTGTTTGGAATAAAAGTTGATACCCTTCCAACACACCTCACCCAGCTAATGTCGGAAGAGATGCGGGGAGCGAGTAAGATTTATTTCCTCTCTTCAGGGAACGCAATCGTCACGACTCTCTCCGGAAAACTCGGGGAGATCCCCGTGGCGGCGATACCCGCTCCAGTCGAGACCCCTCCGGCAGTACTGACGAACAAGAAACAGGAAGTTAGAGATTCAGACTATTGAGCAATAGGAAACGACACGTTATGAACTCCACACCTAGTGTGAACCTCGCCATGCCAGATAGCTCAAAAACCTCTCGCAACCTTATTCTTGCCGCGCTGGTCACATTGATTACGACCGTGCTTGATCAAGTCTCCAAGTGGATCGTACTCAAATCCTTCCAACCGGGGGATATTCGTCCCGTCATCGATGGGGTGTTTAATCTTACACTTACCTTCAACAAGGGCGCCGCGTTTGGATTGTGGTCGTGGCTGACTCCAGGGTTGCGTGAGGTGGTGTTGGGGCTCACGATTCTCTTCGCGGTGGGAGTTGTAACCTACCTCCTCACCCGCACGTATCACAAAGACCCCCTCTCTCAAGCCGCGCTGGCAGCCATCCTGGGAGGAGCAATCGGGAACGTGATCGACCGCGTGCGGATCGGGGCCGTTGTTGATTTCTTGGATTTCTACCTCGGGACATGGCATTGGCCCGCCTTTAACGTAGCCGATAGCGCCATCTGCGTAGGGGTCTTTACTCTAATCCTTTTTGCGCGACAGCCAGCTTCCCAGAAGAACCCGTAAGTCGTCGAATGCAATGGATATCAAGCCAGTGAACAGCCTGGGAGTCGGCTATTCATTATTGCCGATCTGAAGAACTCGCCGTAGAATTCCTCAACTGTGTTTAATTCCTCAAAAAACGTTACCCAGTAGAACAAAGTTAGGAGATACTGCGGTTACCCTGGATACTCTCATGAAAAATCTTAAATTCTTGCCTCTCGTCCTCGCCTGTCTCGCCATTTCGACCAGCGCATGTGGTCCTCAACATGAGAATGCAACCACTGGATCGATAGTTGGAGGGGCCGCTGGCGCGGGCATCGGAGCCGCGGTTGGAAGCACCAGTGGGGACGTCGCTACAGGCGCCGCAGTCGGTGGCGCTTTGGGCGCTGCCTCGGGTGCCGTTATCGGAGACGCCCGAGACAAGGCGGAGATCAATACCAAAGAGCAGGATCAATTCATGGGCCGGCAACGTGAGCAGATGAAGAAACAGGAGCAAGAGCTGCAAGATCTACGAAGACAGAAGTTTCATGATGATTACTTCCGGTCTCAGTATCAAAAGTAATAATTCGTGTATGAAAAGTGGGCGAGGTACTATGGAATGCTGCGTTAAACCTACTCTGCGTGTAGCTCGGTTGTGCTGTGGGCTCGCGGCGCTGCTAGCCATCGGTTGCACAAAACCGAAGCAAACCACCGCGATTGGCTCAGGAGTTGGCGGGGCTGTTGGCGCGGGCCTTGGAGCCATTGTCGGCAATCAAACAGGAAACGCTGGCAGTGGTCTCGCGATCGGAGCAGTGGCGGGAGCGGCAACGGGCGCCCTGATCAGCAACGCGCTCCAGGCTCAAGATGAAAAGATCACGGCCCAATCGGAAGCGCTCAAACGACAGGAGAAATTACTTCAGGCTCAAAAGAACGAGCTTGCGGAGCTCCGTACCCTCAACAACGATTCTGGATTTAGCTCGGGGCCAACAACTCCTCGCTATCGATACCGCCCCACATCAATTGACGCCAACTCTCCCGAGGTAGAGCGACAGATAGCTGCCCTTGAGCGCCGAGGGCCCGCGCCTCGTCATCCTGGGGCGGGGCCGTACCATGAGACGAGTTATTCTGCTCCAAAAACATCGATACCCCCGGCTCACGTGAGCGCACCCGCTACTCAACCTCGTGAGCCCCTGGCCCGCTACGACATACGAGCTGAGATAGCAGGGGAAAAACCAGCGCAGCAGACTTCCAACAAGCCAGCGAAACTGGCCTCCGCTGTCCCCCTAACGACAGAGACACTTCCCGCGTCTAAGCCTAAACAAGCGACACTTCCTGCCCAAACAAGTGAGACGACGGAAACCGAGACGGTTGCTCGAGCAATCGCGCCATCCTCAAACTCCAATGAATGCAAAGAGGCGATGTCCGAAAAGGAGCTCGCGACTCAAGCGGCTGACAACTCAGATAAGCTCTTCCACCTTCGCCGCGCGCTTCGCCTCTGCCCGAACAGCGCCGTGTTGCACTATGAATTGGGCTCCGTATACGCGGCGATGGAACGCGCCTCCAACGCAGAAGAGGAATATCAGCAAGCTTTGAGCATCGACCCATCATTCGTCGCGGCGAAGAAGAGCCTTGCTGAGCTGCTCAAGAACGAGTCAAAATTCTAGGGACTTTCTAACCTAAAGGCCATCATCATGCGCGCACTTGCTCTCGCTGTTATTCTGCTCGTATCCGGCTGCCAAAACGGCTCTCTCGGGGCAACGGAGTATGGCGCTCTCGGAGGCACAGCCGCCGGCGCGGGGCTTGGGGCGATTATCGGAAATCAAACAGGCAACGCGGGCGCTGGCGTGGCGATTGGAGCCGCGGCAGGTGCTCTCGGGGGAGCGCTCTTTGGTAGCCAAATCGATCGACAAGATCGCGCCATCAGCGAGCGCCAACGCAGGATTGATGAACAGGAGCAGTTAATTCAGGAAAACGCCCGCCTGTTGGAGGATCTACGACGACGTGGCATCGACGTTCGGGATTCAGACCGTGGCGTCGTGGTAAACTTACCAGATGTATTATTCGAGTTCGGAAAAGCTGAGATGACCTCAGAGGCCCGCTCTACCGTGGGGGAGATCGCGGATGTCATCAAACGCGCTCCAAACCGACACCTCGCTGTTGAGGGTCACACCGACTCGATAGGGAGCATCGACTATAACTACCGCCTCTCCGATTCCCGCGCTCGTCGGGTCGCTCAGGAACTTGAAGCGGACGGAATCCCCGCGAGAAAGATAACAACACGAGCTCTCGGGGAAACAACACCGATTGCTTCGAACAAGACCGAACAGGGGCGTCGTCGCAACCGTCGTGTTGAGGTGATTATCGAAAACCGATAATCCCTCGACCTCCTACTCTTTGCAGATCTCTTCGCAGTACAATCGTAGTGTCTCTTGAAGAATCGAGAATTCCTCTTCAGCACAGATTACCTGCAAAAGAGTCTGTAGGGTTCTATTCTTCGCAGCAGACGATGGAAGTGATTCAGTAAGCAAAACATCCGTATTCATAGTAACAACTCCACAAAAATTATCGTTCCAACCTACAAGCAGCCGTTAAGGAGGATAAAAATGGCGAGGATGGACAAAAGCACACGAGATTTTGAACTTTTCGGCAGCACATCCCTAGCATTGTCAGGGAGAGCATCGAAAGTTCAAAGGCTAAAGTGATTTTGTTCATATGCGCCATTTTCAGACCCGCAACTGCTGTCTTCAGGTTCAATCTATGCCTACTATTTCTCACGAATAACAGAGGTAGTTGTCACAGCCAGGTAGAACCTTTGTAAAAGTTTTGTATCAAGGCTCTCCCCGACGCAAAAACAGCGCTTTTCGCCTCAATAAATCGTCACATTGTCGTGGGTGTTAACG
>JAFMIS010000212.1 GCA_017853915.1 bacterium | reverse complement strand
ACCCCGATGGCATCAAACATTTTATAAGGACTGGCCAACTCCTCTTAAGACTATCGAGGGACCACGCCCCTATAACCCTCGCGATATGCCATACTATCAGGGAGCCAAGCAGCTAGGACGCTCATTCCTCACCGATCCCTACATATCTCCTGTCACCGGCAGACAGGTAATGAGCCTCTCGCATCCCATCTATTTTCAAGGCAAGCTTGTAGGAGTTGCCGCGATTACCGCGACACTCTCCCGGCTCTCTCATTTTTTATGGCTACATCGAGTTACACCGAATAGCATCTCCGCTATTTTGAACGACGACAACTCCTTGATCGTAGCGCCATTCAGCGATGGGCAGCTCGCCAACGCACCAGAACAAAAAGACTCCGCTTTTTTGTCCGAGGCAATTCCAAAGATCACCGAGGCTCTTAGCAAAGGAGACCCGAACACCATCTCGGCAACTACCGTAGAGACTGATGTACTGGGACAACCTCATGTCATCTCTTTAAGTAAGATAGGGCAGGGTCAAATCGTCAAATGGAAGCTTCTTACGATCACCCCT
Organism: bacterium; assembly: GCA_017853915.1. GTDB lineage: Bacteria > Bdellovibrionota_C > UBA2361 > UBA2361 > OMII01 > OMII01. Next base: position 4,505 of record JAFMIS010000212.1, on the reverse strand, counting down.
GAGATGGATTTTATAGGCCCGCTCCAGAAAACCAACTCCTTGATCATCGCGTTGATCTGCGTACTACTCCCGCTCCAGATACTTCTTATTCACCGAGCAGCAAAAAGAATCTCTGCGGGGATCGTAGCTATTTCTCGTGAGGTCAACGACATTCGGCAGATAAACTTGGCAAACCCAGCGCCGTCCGGAATTCCACTGAAAGTTCGAGAGGTCGCCGAACTGGGACAAGGCGTTGCCCTCCTACGCAGCGCTTTAAGGTCCTTTTCCCAATATATTCCGATGGGCGTCGTTCGCGACCTCATTAGGACTGGGAATCCCATCGCTCCTGGAGTGGAGTCGAGACAGTTAACAATTTTGTTTAGTGACCTCGAAAATTTCTCAACCATTGCAGAGGAGCATAACGCTCAAGGACTCCTTGAACAGTTAACTGAATTTCTTACTGCCTCAACGTCCGCTATAGCTGAAGAGATGGGCACGGTGGATAAGTTTATAGGCGATTCTGTCATGGCTTTCTGGGGAGCGCCGCATCCGGTAGCTGACCAACAGCTACGGGCTTGCGCCGCGGCTCTCAGAATGTCCCGACGACTCGACGCCCTCAATCAACGCTGGTTGAGCGAGGGGAAAACCAAGCTCAAGGTTCGAATCGGCATCCATTCAGCTCAAGTGCTTGTGGGTAATATTGGCTCTACCGATCGCTTGAGCTACACCGCGATCGGAGATGGCGTGAACATCGCGTCTCGGCTTGAGGGAATCAACAAACAGTTCGGTTCAACAATCTGCATGAGTGACTCTGTGTATGAGGCAGTGCAGGGACAGATCGCGTCACGCGCTCTCGGGGTTGTCTCAGTTAAGGGCCGCAAGGGTCAGTGCATGGTGTATGAGCTACTAGGGTTCTCTGATACGACAGATGCAGAACTTGCGCCCGCTCTTACACCGCGTGTAGCCCAGGGAGATCTCGCGCCCACGTAGAGACCCGGATTAACTCGGCATGGCCGGGATGTCCCAGCACCCCTCGCTCCTGCCATTGCTGGTGGCGCGATCGTATTCACGGTCCATCGCCTGAATGTCAGCAACAACCCGCTGAGCAATTTTATTTGCTCGGTTTGGGAATACGGGGCTTTTAGCAGCACGCAGTCGGCTCACAATTCTCGGTGCATGAATCGCAACATTACTAAGATGTCGCGACTCATGCGCCAATAGTCTCTCGACGAAGAGCGGCCACTCAATTCGGAGGCTCTCAGGCAGTGATTGAGCATCCCGAAGATGAGGAAGCGTTATAGTCCCCTCGCATTTCACAGCGACCGTATCAAGGTTCACAGACCCATCATCGTTGGTGTTCCAGTGCCATTTAACGCTCCACTCCGCGTGCGCAAACCGACGCTTGCCAGCCGCATCAACCGGCCCTGTAGAGAGCATTGAGGCCCGTATCTCCTCTGCGCTGAGGCCCGAGACGTCATAGAGCTGAACTGTGGGAACAATCTCACATTCGACTACTTCATCAGCTCTCACACTGGAACTGATGGCAGTAGATAACAGCCACACCCAAAGAAGCGCGAACTGTCCCAATGCCTTATACACAAAATGAATTATTGAATGATGAATTCAGTAAAAAGAACTCCAACTACTGGCGGCTCCTCTAGTCCTATGGCCTCATTCAAACCATCGACCAATTCCTCCTTCAAGCGCCCCTTGCCGTCGCTCGTAAGCAGGTCCGTGGATTTCTTAGAAGACAAAATCCTGATAACGACATCGCGCAATTGATTCTCTTTCTTCGCGATGTAGGGGTGAGTTCCAGAGCCTCCCTCGGCCTCTTTACCTCCAGAGCCGCCTCCTCCATGCCCCTCACCACCGGCCTCTCCGCCCTCTTTGACGATGGTTTGCTTGTCGAGAATGTTGGCATCGTACTCCATCATGATTCGCGTTTTAAGAAACGAGACGTTCTCCGAGAGATTAACGACAAAGACTCCCAAGTCGGCCATCTCGATTCGTTTAGGATGATCCGTCGCCTCCTCTACCACCTCGGCCTCTTCCGGAGGAGGTGCGCCCATAAATATGCTACTTACCCCTGCTCCACCGGCAAGACCGAGCACACTAAGCGCTATCAGAATGATTTTCTTCTTACTCTTCTTCGGTTTCTCGGCGGTTTGATTATCCCCACCATGCGCGTCTGCAGACATATTCCCCCCCTGTGAGATCTGTCGCTACAGAGGAGTAATCGACAGACCTACTCTTTGTCATGAGGGCTATTTTTTGGGGGAACTGATCATCTCTTTGTGTCTGCCACAGCAGGACGGATCTGGGCAAAAAAAAGCCCTTAGCCAACTCTTTTTCAATTCCTAACTAACTGTTTATACTGCATAAACCTCCGCGCGGTCTCTGAGACAACGCGGGAGGATGTGTGGTTAGCGGTTTGAAAGAAGCTGCAGCCTAAGTTATTGTCTCTTGGTACTTTTAGCCCGAACTTATGGAAGCAACACTCGATCCCCTTTATCCCCTCCGCCACTCACTCGCTCACGTCCTGGCACAGGCCGTTCTACAGATTCGACCCAAGGCTAAACTCGCCTTCGGTCCCCCTATCGACACCGGCTGTTACTACGATTTTGATCTAGAGACCCCCCTCACCCCTGAGGACTTCAAGACAATCGAGAAGGCGATGCGAAAGATCATCGGTCAGCGACAACCATTTGTCGCCTCGAAACGCAGCGCCGCAGAAGCCGTCGAGCACCTCAAGGGTCGCGGAGAGCAGTACAAAGTCGAGTATTGCTTGGAACTCGCCGAGCGCGGTGAAACTGAGATCGGCTTCTACACCAACGGGCCATTCGAGGACATGTGTGCTGGCCCTCACCTGAACCACACCGGCGAAATTCCCCCGGATTGCTTCGCTATAGATTCCCTCGCGGGCGCGTACTGGCGCGGTGACGAGAAGAACAAGCAGCTCACACGCATCTATGTTTTAGCATTCAATAATAAAGATGAGCTCAAAGCGTACACCGAGAAGCGCGAGCTCGCTCGAGAGCGAGACCATCGCAAACTAGGAAAGGAGCTCGAGCTCTTCATCCTCTCAGACGTTGTTGGCCCGGGCCTACCCCTCTGGACGCCCAACGGCACCGCAATTCGAGAGGCCCTAGAGACATTTGCCAAAGAACAGGAGGCCCGCTACGGATACGTTCGAGTAGCAACTCCTCACATCGCGAAGGAGAACCTGTACTACACGTCGGGGCACCTGCCGTACTACAAGGATTCAATGTTTCCTCCCATGGAGCTCAAAGGCGAATGCAACTACTACCTCAAGGCGATGAACTGCCCTCATCACCACATGATATTCGGGCATCGTCCCCGTAGCTATCGAGAGCTCCCGCTTCGGTATGCTGAATATGGAACGGTCTATCGCTACGAGGACTCAGGCTCTCTTTCAGGACTGCTGCGAGTGCGCTCAATCGCCCAGAATGACGCCCACATTTACTGCACCCTTGAGCAGGTGAAAGACGAGCTGAAAGCAACGTTCAATATGACCCTCGACTATTATCGAATGTTCCGCTTCGATAATATCAAAGTTCGTTTTTCAACTCATGATCCAGCAAACAAGGAGAAGTTTGTCGACAATCCAGAGCTGTGGAAGTTCTCAGAGCAGATTGTGAAAGAGGTAGTGGATGAACTCCAGGTTGATCACATCCTTGGCGTTGGAGAGGCCGCGTTCTACGGGCCCAAGCTCGACTTTCAAGCCACTACCATGCTCGGACGAGAAGAGTCTATAAGCACTACCCAGCTAGACTTCGCGTCTCCCAATAATTTCGACCTAACGTACATCGCAGATGATGGAAAATCACGAAGGCCGTACATCATTCACCGAGCGCCACTGGGAGCTCACGAGCGTTTTATCGCCTTTTTGATTGAACACTTCGGCGGCGCGTTCCCGACCTGGATGGCCCCGATCCAGGCGCGCATCATCCCGGTGAACAACGACGTACTCCCGTACGCTCAAAGGCTCGAGGGCATTCTGCGCTCCAACCTTATGAGGGTCGAGCTCGACCAATCAGACAATTCCTTCAATAAGAAAATTAGAGAGGCGGTAACTCGCAAGATCCCGAATATGGTGATCATCGGGCATAAGGAAGCTGAGGAATCCACCATCACTCTTCGGCGCTACTGCGCTAAAGAGCAGGCTACCATGTCTCTCGATACATTCGTTGAGCGAATGAAACGGGCCGTCAGTAACCGAATCATGGACAATTTCGCTGATGTTGATGTGTAGGCGTGCCGACATGCGCGGTGTGTTTTTAGATATCATCTTCTGCCTGACAAAGCGTGTGACCGAAGTCCGAGCCCTGCCTCAGAATGCGGTATTGGCTATAAGATTATCGACCCGCGAACTCCTGAATAAACTGCAACCGATCCGCTGTGAGCGGATGGCTTGAGAGAAATCCACGTATGCTGGACTCTGAGTGCCCCTCAGAGATCTTGGTTAGCGCCTTGTGAAGAGCCACTGGTAATTGCTTCAGACAGGG
>JAFMIS010000006.1 GCA_017853915.1 bacterium | reverse complement strand
AATAGCAGTACGGGTCTTTTTCGAACGTTTGCCCTGGGTACGTGACGGGGTTATATGTGATGCTGTTGTTATCATTGTGCAGATTAGAAAAGAACATTCCGTTCGAACCGTAGATGCGAAAATCTCCGTTAACGCAACCTTCAAACGCGTTACCATAACATACCGGGGCACGAGAAGTTGCCTGCCCTCGTGAGTCGATGCGAATGGCCTGAAATTTCCAGATATAGTTAAAGGCATTATTGGTGATCTGAGACGCAAACGGTTTCACCCAGAAACCGCCGGCGCATCTATTAACATAGTTCTGGTCGAGGATGAACGTACTGAATTGAGCGCCTGTATCGATAGCCCAATCTTGACAGTTATCGAAAACACACTTGGCAACGCGGAAATAAACCGTCTGTTTCGCATCTCCCGGTGCCGGACCGTCAACGCCGTCATTGTCTACCTCAATGCCCATACCATCTAAATCAGTAAACGAGCATCGTTCGATAGTTGTTTGGTACGTTGCACAGGTGCGAATACCGGTTTGGCGGGCGGGAGCGGCGATGGTGGGGGCGATAAAACCTATGTCCCGAAATACCAGGCCGAATCCGAACACGTACCCGCCTGTGGGAGAAAAGTAGAATACGGGGTCGTATGTACCGGTACATTCATTTTGGAAGATAGTCGTAAACATCCCGCAGCCAATAAAAGACGGAAGCTGCGTGGTAGCTACTGCCCAGGTAACTGTGATGGGGCTATTGATGACGAACGTTCCGGGCCCAAAGTAAATCGGCTTGCCATCGATCATGGCTTGATCGACCGCCGCCTGGACTGCCGCTGTGTCTGTCGCTGCTACCCCGGTGGGATTTAGATATGTGATATCCCCACCACCACCCCCGCCACCGCCACCCGTGTCAACGGCCACGCCGTCAACAAACAAACCATTCATGAAGTCCGCACCGTCGTCAGTAAAGTTAACTAGGGTTCTACCGCGGCGATCGATAATCGAACTACGGTGAAACGTAGGTTGTTCAGAGGGGGCCTCTGAAACGGTCAGGGTGTAGGTCATAGGGTCGCCGGAATAGGCGGTACACATCAGCCTGACGTGCAGGTCGAAACTATCGACGTTTTTGAACTCGTCAGTGGCATTGGCCGTCCACGAATCAATAACGGTGTACGTCGCGAAGTTATCCTCCGAAGCCTGTAACTCAATCGTACCAGCAAAAACGCCAGCGCCGTCGGCTAGGGTAACCGCAACTGTGTGGTCGCGCCCCAAGAGTTGCGCGGTAGATTTTTGTCCTGCTGCTGTAAATTGTGCCATTTTTCTCTACTCCACGTTGGAATAAACGTCAAAAGTTGCGACCGTACTCCGGCGGGCGTTACCGCCCTCTTCCCAATAAGCTTGCAGATACCAGGTGCCTTCCATGTATAAATCCCCCGGCTGAACCTGATAGGTAATTACTCCGTCTAGACCACCACCAGGCAGACTGGCAAGGGGGTTGGTCCCGACGATAGCTGCGTCGCCGTTGGGGGGTCCGAGACGCATCTCTTGTGTGTTCACGTCAATTGTGCTCAAGTCATATGGGGTTACCCCATCCGCCTGGTATACTGTCAGGCTGAGGAGGATCCCTTCGTCTTCCATCTGTACGTATGTTGCCATTATACAGTCGCCTCACATTCAACTTCGTTAACGTGTATCGCGGTCATTTCCGCAGTGCTGATATGCTGCGCGGTTAGGTCAACTCTTGTCCCGAGAACAAATACATCTCCCGTCACCGCGAATGTACTAAATGTTACAGTATCTGCGAGCGTAATGCTAGCACAACTTGCTTCCCCATCTACGGTCATGGGGTCGAACTCTACCCGCGCGGATGTCGTTGCTTGTGACATTATTGCTCCGGTACAACGAGACGTAGGCTGTTAAGAGTTACGTTTACGCCAACTTGCAAATTGACGCTGTTTAATTGTATGTCCCCTGTTCCCTCTCCGAGAGTACCTTGGATTGCGCACGCCCCTAACCCGGCGTTATCAAAAATACGGAAATACGTAGCGGTGCCGGTGGCAGCTGCGGCTACTGTTAAGGGGACAACCGCGGTTGTATCGCAATAAGCCCCGGGGGCCAAGTCGCCGACAGCTCCAAATCCGTCTGCGCTATTGAGATCGAATGTCACCAGCAGGGTGCCTGTGGTAGCAGCGTCTGCGTCGGCAGGAGGCGTTCCCGTATAAAAACGCAGATACGCATTGCCGGGCCCATTCAGCTCGGTGAGAATAGCGGTCAGTGCAGCCTGTGCCGCAGCATTACTTAGAATCGCCATCGCACTCCTCCAGTTCGAGATCTTCGTCGTCGCCCCAGTCAACTTCGTCGAGATCGACCCAGTCGTCTTCGCGTAACTCTTCCATTAGAGTTTGGGCGTAAACTTCACTCTGAAGAGACTCAAGCATGTTCTCCAGGTGACCGATGTCGCGGAGAATCTGATCGTTCTCCGCGGAACGAACAATCTCGCAATCGATCGAGGATAAAAACATTTTACACGACTCAACATACGTTGCCATGCGTTTAAATCTGCTCATTAGACTTGTCCTTTTAAGAGGTTACTAAGAACACTGGGTGATTCCGTTTGGGCTTGAGATAGGTCTTTAGCCGTCTGTGCACCCTGTTGTAGGGCGGCCATCTGTTCAGCTTGCTGCGCGGCCTGTTGTCGCGCGTCACGCTTCTCCTGCACCTTTTCATCCGTAACAATGATGCCTGGGGGTACGCCAGTCAGATCGCCATAAACATCAATTAGCTGGTCAACATCGACCTTATCGAGGGCATTGGGGTTCACGGCTGCGACTTGCGCCGCATACTGCGTGAAGCGTTCAACACTGCTGAGTCCGATAAGTTTCTGCGCCTGGCTCATGACGGAGACGTATTCAACCTTCAGGCTGGTGCCAACGAGTTCTTCGGGGGGATCTGGGATTAGCCCCTGCTTCAGCATGTCGGCAAATGTGATATCGATGAGCGGGTCGAGCATGTCAGTGTTCAGCCGTTCGAGTACGGGACCGATGGCCCAAAGTTTTTCCTCGTGTCGTTCTTCGATTTCGCGAGCGGTAATCTCGCGGCGATCAGAAGTGGACAGCATGAGAAAGAGATCCTCGAAGCACCCTTTGCGAATGCGTTGGCGCATATTCTCTTTCATCTGCTCTAACTCAACAATGCGCGGGTTGACTTCGTGGATAGGTCGCAATCCCTGCTGTCCGTCGCGTGCATCCTGATACGTGATATCCCCCGGTAGCAACGAGATCGATACGTTGCGTAAACTGCCAGGGCCTACGAGCGGGGGCATTACCATTTTCTCAATCGCCTGTGCAGTACGCTTTTCCGCAGTCTGCAATGCTTTCACGTCGCCGAGGCAAAGCATGCCGGGACAATCTGTGCCGTAGATGTCTTCCCCTGAAACTTCCCAGCGGGGAGCAAGAATGCGGAAGCGGTCCATGCCGCCTTGTCGGAGGTATTTTTCATTCGCTACCCCCGCTGAGAAGTTAGGGTTGTGCTGGGAGTTATTAGAAGAACTCGAACCACCACCTGATTCGTAGTAGACGGAGATGAACTTCTTATTTTGCGAGCGATAACTGCCTGGGTTGTAGTCGTCGTTGGGGCAGATCATGTAAACGACTTCAATCCATTCGTTCACCATATTGGCTTCCCACAAACGTTTAACGTTGTCGGAGACATTCTCTAGATTAATCTTGCCATCTGAGTCTTTGCAGAATTTGTCTATAATCTGGCGCACAGTCATCATGTATGTGCGACAAAAAGTATTAACCTTGCCTTTGTCGTCGGTGGCAATGCAGTAACTGCCAATGGGAAAAACGGAGCAATGTATTACTGTGTCAAAATCCTCTTCGACAGCCATCGCCGCAGTGCCAAATATGCCAAGATCACCGTAAACAATGGGAAGGGCATTATAAAGATTGGAACGAGCAAAAACAGTTTCCATCCTTTTGGTAACGACATAGAGCCAATCCTTTACGGGTCCACTTTCGGCATTCCCCGGGTCGGGGGTTGTTAGGCGAAACCACGGTCGCGCAGGAGATGTCACTCCTGACATCATTCCGGAACGCAACGTGCGCATCGCGAAAGTACCTGTACTGTCAATAATTTTTTGGTTACGCTTATCGCCTTTGTTTACGTCGCTAGTTGTAAACCTCCCACGACGAGGCATGTAGTAATCATTCAGGTCGCGCCAATGAGATATAAACGAACTGCGTTCGTTCTCCATTGCCATGCGCTTCTGTTCGAAACGCTGTTTACGTGATAAATTCTGCATGGCTTATTTCTTGCCTGTATAAGTGGTACCCAAAGAAACGCTATCCCCGCCGAGAATGGAGCCCTTGCCATTTCCACCAACAACCCCCAGAGAGGCATTGAGTGACGATCCCTGGACGCCGAAAGCGCGCTTCTCCGCGATCTTTGCCGTAGACTCTGCCTGAGCTTCAACAAGCCGCTTCTGTTGTTCTTTCTTTCGCTGATTAAACTGTTCTTGTTCGAGCAACGAAGCCTGCTGAGCTTGCTGACGGATGCGCTCTTTCTTCGCCTCATTCGCCTGATCGATTTCGTTAGACACTTGAAGACCGGTAAGAATTCCGGCTGTAATCCCAAAGACTGGCATCCTAAACCTCCATGACGAATGTGCGCTCGGCGGGCCGGAATCCGAGTCCGGTAAGTATATTATCCTTCATTGGACTATTATTTTCAAGTGAAACCGTAACATAGGATACAGCATTGAGCACTTTTCCAACGTTAACGAAAGTCTCTAACAACGACGTACCAACACCAGTATGTCTTTTTGATGGGATTACCCACCACATAAGTTCCGTAAGCAACGTTACGTCTGGATTCATTAAATTCTGGTGGGTTAACCCCGCTATAAAACCTACACGTAGGTTATTCTCGCACGCAATCAGGAACACATGGTTCTCGATGATGCCTTTCAGCGTCTTTGTTGCGTATTCTTCCGAGGGGAATTTCGACGCGTTGCTTTCGATGAACTTGCTGAAATCCTTTAACTCCCCGATAATCCACGGAATATCGTCAACCGTGGCCGTCCTAATACCGCTAAAAACATTTTCCATTATGGCCTCCCGGGATCGAAAGGATCCCATTCCTTTTTTATTGCCCCGCTCATTACGGATTTCATTCCTTGAAGTGAATTGCGCCCAGGCAACTCCGGCAAAGCAAACGTGAGGGCAAGAGCGTCCGCTACGTCGGGACTAAAACCAATGCGAGACTTAATATCGTCCTTACTTTCTAACTTAAACTTCCCACCGCTAAAATCGTATATAGGCGATGATAACTCCATAGCAAGTTCATGGTTTTCCGGTAGAACGCCTCGGTCTTTAACCCATTCTGACATCAAAAACCACATTTCGGCTCTCTTATTGAGATACCGGGGGTCTAGGGGTTTACTGCTAAAGTTAATCGGGATGGGGGAAAGCCCGGCCTGGATCAAGGAGTCTACCACTCCACCGCCGTGCCCGCCAGTGTCGTCAACAAAGATTAACTCGGCACCCCACTCGGAAGAGACTTGAGCAACTCGGGCGGCGACCTCGTTGGACCGTAGACCTCGGAACTCTAACGGCGCCAAAGCGAGGACCCCCTGACGACGTTGGATGACTGTGCGATCGTCGCCAAACCGCGCCACATCCACGCCAATTCGCTTCTGTGCCATATCCACGGCATCTTGATCGAAACGCCGACGAAACGCAGCTTGCACGTCGGCTGACCCTAAGAGGGCATTAAGACTAGTCTCGGGAAATTCACCAAACACGTTAACTTTAACGAACGCGCTCTCTCGGCCATATTTGTTTATCTGGTCTTGAGCCCACTTCTTGTTAACGCGAGACGACCTGTTCGGGTTGTCGGGGTCCCCGTTGATCCGAATATTGACCCATAAATCTCGTTCGCTGGTATTAGCGCGCCAAAGAGGGCCGCCGCGGGTTGTGGGGTTGCCCATCAGAACGAAAAGTTTCTTACCGCCCTCGGTTGCAATGGCCGCTTCGGCTGCTGCGCCGACCGCATCCGGAACACCCCCGGCCTCGTCGATAACGAACATCATGTAGTCGGAGTGAAGACCCGCCAAAGTGTCCGCTTGTTGGTTCGAATCGGCGGCCTTGCTATACGCGCGCGCGGACATCCACCACTCGTGCGGAGCATCGTTTGCCTGTATCCGGGTTTTTGTTATCTCAAACTGCGACATCAAGAGCGGCGAAAAGAAGGCCCACTTGGCCATTTCCTTCCACAGACCGTCGCGAAGATTGTCCGCGTTAATCGACACCGCAGCGATGTTCGACTTGGGGAAACAGGCGAGGAACCACCAGCAGGCCCAGGCTAGACAGCACGTCTTACCGGGGCCTTTGGACGCTGTACCTGCAATACGATTATGCGTCACCAACGCAGATAGGAACTGCTTCTGCCATGCGTCGGGGCCGCCGCCTTCGGGGAAGCCCTTACCAAAGTTGTCCATGACAAACTTTAGTGGGTCCTCCCGCCACTCTTGAAGCAGTTCTTGAAGTTGCTGTGACATTAGTTCGGTCCGAAGTTTTTAACCGGCGGCCCCTTGGCCTCTGGGTCCTTCGCCTCGTACGCGCGAGACGCCGCCAGAGAGAAGAGGGTGAGTGTCTCGTCCATAGTGTACCCCATGCACCGCATGGCGATTATGCAATACTGGAACATGGCGATAGCATTATCGCGCTGAATTCCGGGGAGCCCCTTCATAAAGTCGCGCATACGTTCGATGTTGCCTTTCGATCGGTCGCATGCATCGGAGAGAACTTTGGAGTATTTCTTAATCTGTTCGTCAGTCATATTACCGCCTTCTGGGTGTGAATAAAACACAAGCATTAGTTGGATTGCATTCTTCACATGTTTTGTGAACACGTTTTCGTTGAAGAGGCGTTTCGACATACGTCGAGTTGTCGCCGTGCGTGCACTCCCACACCTTATCAGCGCCAGGGACCTGTTTACTAGTATCCCGCTCTTGGCAGAAACGACACCCAAAACAGTAGACCTTGGGCTTTTCCTTCTTAACCAGTTGTGGAATCCTTTTATCATTCTTACCTAGGACTCTGGACATTTTGGCCTCTCTTATGCTTGATATACGCCGCCAGGAGAATGCTATAATTAGCTAAATCTAATAGCGTATCCTCCACCGATTCATCTTTAACTTTAAGAACTCCCTGACTAACAAAACTAGTCACCCGGCACATTTTATCCATCATCCGAGTTAGAAACCCAGTTTCCGCGCTACAGATTCCACAAGCCGCCACAACTTCAAAATTGCCGAACTGATAATTTCCTGAAGAGTAGTCATGACCCTTGGCCTCCGTTATAGCGCGCATCTTAGCTGTGCACTGGTCGTGAAACGATAGGAATTCTTCTTTAGTCACGATTCTCCTCCTTACAGAAAATCTCACAATCGTGGCCATTCCAGTTGCGGTGCCACTTCACGCATCGCGACACACAACACCCAATCCCATGTTCGCATTCATATTCGGAACCTGGAGCACCAGAGTCTGAGGCATCGGGACTGCCAGCATCTGGGGGTAAAGCATCCGGCCCGCCGTCTAAAGGGAGATCACCACCGTCTGGTGGGAGATTCCCACCGTCACAGTTCGGACCGCTTCCGGCATCGGGTTCACTGGAGTCGCTACCACCACCGTCGCCGTTCGACACGGGTAGTGGGCAGTACTCGGGAGTGTATTCCCCGCAAGGTCTGTGAGCTGCACAGCAGTCGATGCTGTCGCATCCGCTAAGCGTCGTTGCCATCCCGGCGAACAGCGCCAGACTGAACAACGTCGCGAGAATTATGGCACAAGCCAGTTTCCATTTCAGTGTCATCTAAAAACCCCCTGCACTCAGGACATTCTTCGAAGTCCTTATGTGCTGCTATTGGTTGCCACACTCTTTTGCACTGGGTGCATGTGCGTGTGGTTTCGACCGTTGCTGAACCATACAGCCGCAGTCTGGTAAGTTGTTTGCCTCTCAACATTTTGGACAAATCCATTCCGGGCCGACCGACTGGAGAATCGTGACCCATTTCTTCTTCGCACCACAATTGGTACAATACGAATCATCTGGCTTCTTCGACACGATCTCAAAACCAAAGTCTTCGAAATCAAGTTGTTTGAGTTTTATCTCTTTGGTGTCTTCACACCAGATACATTTCCCGTCGTCGCCGACTTCGCCGTACGAACCACAGTTTTTACATAAACCTTTAGTGCTCATGATCCTACCGCTCCTGATTCAAGCGAACGCGCATACGCCGAGAGGGGGAACAACACCACGTGTAGCAACTCATGAACCGTCGTAGCCGTCGCTAAGTCTTCAAACTCTTTCCCATCAAGTTCCATCAGTGCGGGATAGAACTCGATTATAAACTTGTGATACTCGCCGTTGCTCGAATCGATGTACGCTACCGTCGAGCCTTCAGATAATTTATCAATCCGCTCCCACAATTCCTGACCGACGAATGCCCGCTCCAGAGTTGTCACAACACCTTCCTCCAGATTCAGATACGGAGGGTTTATAGCGGCGTCGCTATCTTCGTCCGCCCCCTTTGGAAACTTTACCTTGATATCCGCTGTAATGCGGAAACGCCGCGTATACTCATTGAGGACACTGCGAATAAACTGCTTCTTAGCTTTGAGTGTCATCTTTACGCTCCCGCATACTGCCTAACACCACGTCCATGAAGGTGCCCTTGCCTTCAACCTCTAGTTTATCAGCAAACATACCCACTGTCTTGCCCATCAGTTCGATCGCCTTCAGGCGCGAATTAAACCGGACCTTCGTAAGCTGCCCAGTCGTCTTATCCGACTCAAAACTATCCAGTGCCGCGCGGGCCTCCGCGGGCCACTCCGCAAGGGGCTTAATGGTGCCGTCGGGGAAGAACACGCTCTTCGGGTCGAACTTCACCATCTCCAGTACCATGTGACACAGCGTCTGGGCCGCCCAGTCTCGCCTGGCTGCCAATGAATCATTGTACTGCCGCTTACGTAAATTACTTGCCTCTATCCAGTGACGTACATCGCCAAAGTTTAGCCCGCGATCACGACAATACTGCGCGAGCGTACTACCATTGCTTACATTGTCGCAGATGTCATCTATACTCAGCACGTCGCTGAGGTCAGGCATGTGGACAAGTTGACTACTTTTTGCTTGCATTGGGTAAACTCAACCACTCGGTGGTGTCCTTTGCCGACTTAACCGGGTCCTCGGCAAATACGCTGCAATTGAACGTCATCCCATAATCGGGATTCGTCAACCAGAGAGCCTGCTGCGGGGGCTCGAACGGGAAGCCCATCTTCTTGGCAAACTCGTCAAAGCCCTTAATGCTGCCGTTGACGACAAAGCCGCGGCCCGGAAAGTACGTGTGAAAGTGGCCGAAGAGCAACACGTCGTACTCGGTAGGGCTCTTGGTCCAGGATGACATCGTTTGCATCTGTTTACGCAGCCTAAAGTCCCCAAGGCTCCACGGAGTGTAGTTGCCCGCTATGCCGCTGCCCCCCTTGAAGTTGTCGCCGTGGGTGAGCATATAGCGCGTCCCGTAGATTCGATAGTGCGCCGAAAACGAATCGGACACCATAACGGTCACTTTCGGGTCCTTGGCGAATTCTTTTAGTATCATGTGATACAAAATATACTCGTAGTTATCGGAGGGGCCATGCTTGGCCCGCGGCTTCTTGTCCAGTCTTCCGTGATTCCCAACAACACATGGTACGAAAACGTGTGGAAATCTACACTTTAGCAGGTTTATGCCGGCCGAAATCGCTGCTGCACAATCGAGTACGGCCTCAAAAATTGGAACCTCGTTCGTCTCCCGTATCTCCTCATGTATGTTCCCCGATACCATGTCACCACCCAGGGGAACGACTATGCCAGGATATTCGGGATTCTGGAATACAGAATCAAGCAAATACAGCGCCCTCTCGAAAACGCGGCGAATACGAGCGTTGCTGACCTCCATGTTGAAATTATTCACGGAATTGACCTGGAGCGGGAAGACCGTCTCACCGTGGTGTATATCGCTGATAAACAGCGTAGGAACCCCGTGGAAGAGTTTTTTATGCTTGGGTGGACTCTGGAGCCAATCAGGTGGAGAAAGGGGCTCCTGGACCGCTCCGTGAAGGATGGACTTGACGAGGGCCGCCACCTCGCCAGAGCCCCGCGAGGCTTTGATTTCCTTCTCTAGCTGTGCGATTCGCTTGCGAAGGAAAGCTGGATTCTCTAGTGGTGGGGTATCTTTTAGCACCGGCGGCAGGGGGGAAGTTAGGAGGTATGCTCCTGGATTGGCATGATATTTCTGTACGAAGGCAACTTGAAAGTTCCTTATTGAAACCTTCATGTTAAACTTGATCGCCGCCACATCAACGCACTCCCTCAGCGTCCTGTGCTTCGGCAATACATCCCGCTTCATCCACTCCAACCGTTCGTCCGTCCAAATTTTTTGCATAATTTTATTATATCGAAAGGGGTCCCGTTGGCAATATATACTAGTGATGTAGGTATATGTAGGATAGAGTTTCAGTGAAAAAATGCCATGAATCCAGAAACGGTGGGTCCCCCGCTCCCGTCCGACCCTCAACCCCGGGGGAGGGGGGTTACTGTGTTGAAGGAAGAATCGAATCATTAGGTATGTATAGGTATGTCACTTCGTGACATCTGTATACCTGTAGAAGGGCAGCATGCCCCATGCGCGCGCGAAGACTGTGTGACAATGTCTCACGAAAACCGACATCGACATACCAGGATTGTAGCCTAGCTTACACAATTATACCTCTTGGTAGCAGCACGGAACAGGGCCGTTCCGGGGCGGGGTTCCACGATTCGCCTGCAATATCATAGACATGACTCACCGGAACGGCTGGTACGGCAGGAACCCCCCATTTCCTATAGACTCCTTGAGCAACATAGAAATACCCCTTATTTTACCCTCTTTCCCCCTATATCCCCTAAATACTATCAATCCCTCTATATATATAAGTGTTCCATACTGTTCCACTGTGACAACCATGACATTGCAGCGCTTTTCACGCCACACCTCACCGTTCCACGCTGTACCGCGCAACTCGCTACACACCTGCGTAAAGCACTTCGCACTGCTAACTCCGCGTAACAACTCAATTGTCCTATTCTGGTGTATAAAACCATACGCACCAGCCCCTATCTGATAGCTGAAATCATTGGCTTTTATGTTGGCACGCAGTATGCATAACCATAGAGTATGATAACAACACTGATACTACTCATCAGATTGGCAGCTTGGCAACAATGTGTGGAAGCCAGTGATTATACCGACACTGCGCTACATGTATGTGACGTAACCTACAACCAGGAAGGAGAATAGTCATGAGACAAGCAATCAAAACCAGCATCTATCCACCAACGAACTGCAAAGGAGCGAGAGTCAAGGCACAATCTGAAGCAGGCCACCTATGGTTAGGATACGACCACTCATTAAACGTAGGAGGAAACCATGCAGCCGCTGCGAGAGCCTTGTGTATCAAACTAGGATGGACCGGATACACTTCTGTCGGTGCCCTGGATGGTGACTTTTATTGGATTTATACCAATGACGATATTTAGACGTGAGATTGCTTACAGAGTAGCAGAAGAGCTCAACAAAGCCAACCCACAGCATGTATATGTGGTGCGGCGATTAAACCAGAGAGATTATTGTATTGATATTTACACACTAGACATGAAAAGAAAGGAAGGCACGCTATGAATTTATCAGAGGTAGAAATCAGCACACTGTATGATGGCGACAAAGTATACATCCAGGGCTCATATCGTGGCTTGTTTACGCGCCGTGCAGCGCGTAGCACTGAAGAGCACGACATCAAAGAAGCGCAGTTCTGGGTGATTGAGGACCTACGCAGTATGGCGTTCGATCTCGACTCGGAGGTGTGGAAATGAGGAACAGACCAACAGTAAAGCTACCAAGAAGTATGATTGAAAAACTATTTAGATTGGGGAGATTGTCAGATGAATTACGAAAACAAAATCAAGAACTCCAAGCCGCTCTTGCTGAGATTAGTCGCTCCTCAGCCTCACATGGAAAAGGGTTCGATGGCAGTGGTGGTCCCGACGACGAACTATCTGAGGGATTTGGAGGAACTTCGGTCCATTCTTGGGGACGCGGTTAGTGAGTTCTATTGCGTGGAATGGCTAGATAAACCATATTTGAATGGATTTTATGCGAAACAAAGATTCCAAGAGGTGGCCAATGGATGTGCTTAGAATAGGCGAAGCGATGCGCACGCACAGACCGCACCGAACGTCACGGTATGTAGTGCATACCGTAAAGGAGGGAAAGTGGGAATCATACAGCATAAATGGTCTCGATGCCGCACTCGGATTGGGGAGATTACTTGGGCAGTCCTGGGTGATTTCATCCACCGGTGTACTGGTGAGAATCTTTCACAACAAGGAGGAGTCATGATCGTGGAACATAATGTTGCTGGGCATAAATTCACGTTTCGCGTTGAAAACGGGATACTATACAACGAGCAGAATAATGCGATTTGTAGTGTAACACAGCTCGAACGCCAGCTTGACCAGCTCCGAGATATGGTTCTCTGCGCTGATGGCTGGACGAAAACACGAACGGGATTCACGTATTGGAGTGAACAATGAAAGACGCTTATTGCAAATGGGCAAAGATTGTTGAGCAGAAGATTATGCAGAAAGAGTTTCAGTATCTACCCAAGCAGGTGGCAGCGTATGCATGCGCGGAGTATTTGCTAAATAACTTGACAGACGAACAGTTAGCGGACATTCTAAGTTATATCACTACCACGAGCGGGATTCAGCCATGAAATTCAGCCAGACGCCACACGGTGGTATCGTTAATGCGCATGATTTCGATTATGTGCTATTGCAGCAGAAACTACGAGAATCCCTCAAAGCAACTGTTGAAGTGCAGCGCAAGTTAGGCAAGAAACCCGCTAAATGTGTATCGTGTGGCTGTGAGCCTCAGATATACAAGAGCGACGACGAGTTCTCTCCTCTTCTGGTGCCAATCGCTGAAAAGTTTACTTGTGCCTATTGTCTGGCTGAGAAACTGCAGAATAGCCGCATCTTTAAACGTGCCCGTTTCTATACTGGTCTAGTGAAAATATGCGTAAGGAGGTTACGACGTATGAGAACACTCAGTGAACTAAAGTTCTTTGTATTAGATTTAATACAGGTTGATGGCGTAATGGTTAGAGAGGTTTTGCCGCGCGAAGACGGCACAGTGGAGCTTCGCATTTGCGGAGAATCCGAGCCCACGATTTTGGTGGAAATGGATGTGGAAATTGAAAGTGTTTAAATATACGATTTTTCCGTGCAAAGGCGGATACCTGCTGAATGTGTATAAAGATAGCCAGCACGGCGAAGCAGAGGTATTTACCAGTTTCATGACACTGCTAACCCGCATTGCGGATTTGGAAGGAGAATTAGATGATACATCCACTAGCAGAGGGAACGATAGCGAGACTAAGGCTTGAGTACAAAGAGCTGCACGATATGTTTATGGAAGAACAGCACGCTAAGCTTAAGGCTCAGAACAATGTGGCATACTTCACCGCACAGAATGACATGCTGACCGAGAAACTTATGGAAGCCAGGCGGTTGGCGGAGGAGTGGCGCACTAGGTGTATGGGTGAGGCCGCGCAGCACTTTGATCAGTGGAAACTTCCATGGGAGGTGGAGAAGTGAGCAAGTACTATATGGTCTTTGGGTACGGAGAATTCTATCCGTGCGGCGGCATGAATGACCTTCTTTGGGAAGGGTTGGCCGAGAATGAAGACGAAGCCCTGGCAGAGGCGAAAAAGATTGACCCTGACTTCGGTGAGTACGATGCGTTTGAATCGAAATTCTATGCGGAGATGATGGAAGCGCGGCGGTTGGCGGAGGAATGGCGGGAGAGTTATTTGACACTGATAGGACAAGGGGAGGACTATCGAACGGAAATCCGTAATGATGATAAGCTACCCTGGGAGGTGGAGAAATGACAGACCTAGAGATGGCAATTGCTCAGATAAATGCTGCGTATTTAAACAAAAAACCAAGCTACACGATTCGTGCTGACATGTTGCCCGATATCGCGGAATTACTTTGCATCTATGAAGAGGAATTAAAAGCTGCGAGACAGATAGCAGAGGAATTACGCGACGAGTTGTCTTGCTGCAATTATCAAGGTTACGCCTGCGAACACAGGAAATTACCATGGGAAGGCGAGGATACATGATTTACGATTGCCCGAAATGTGGCAGCCGTTCCTGCGGAACGATTAATGCCCGTTGCATGACGTGCTGGTACAAGGAGGCTAGCAGGCTAGAAGAAGAACTTAAAGAAGCGCGGCGGTTGGCGGAGGCCTTGCGTGAACAAGTAATGCGGCTTCGTGAGGGGGGCAACTGCTACGGCGTTTTGTCGAGTGACGTGCTGCCGTGGGAGGTGGAGAAATGAAAGTCATTAGCAACCCAAACGATGAGCAGCTGAGTGCGTGGGCCGGCTGGGTAAATGTGGAAAGTCACGGCGGATTAAACATGTATGAGGCTATGTATCAAGCCATTTGTTATGGTCGTCACGGATATATTTACTGGGCCGACGATTGGCCGGATTTGGAGGAGAAATGAGTGACATCGACATAGATGAGTTTTTTGGTAATCTGGATCGCAACCAGCTTATCGATTTGTGCCGTATGCATATAAAGCAGTGTCGCTTGGAGATTCTGGAGAAATATGAAGCACGGCGGTTGGCGGAGCACCTGCTGTTTCTAGCGAAGATGTATCGAAACAAATTGCCGCTTCATGGCGCAGATTATCCTGATATTGAGGAGTCGTTTCCTAGGCTACCGTGGAATGTGAGATGCAAAACATGCAACGGAACCGGCGCCAAGAAAGGTATTGACTGTCCGGCGTGCTTCCCCTGGGAGGGGGAGAAATGATTATTTTAGCAGGCATATGTGGTTTCATCGTTGGATTCTGGGTTTGTTTTAAACTCGGAACCAATGCTGAGACTTTTTGGGATGAGGATGATAGAGGATGAAAATCATCAAAACCCCAAACGACGAGCAGCTTAGTGCATGGTTAGGCGAGCTTCAGTGCACGTGGTATTGGACCCTTAGCCCAACGCTTGGAGCTAACTCGTTTGATTCTTTTATGACCACAATTGAGTGGTTTGATTTTAGGCAGCGCGGGTTTATTCATTGGCCTGACGATTGGCCGGACTTAACATGATCACCATCGATTTTGAAACGCGTAGCATGTGCGACCTGAAAACGTGCGGCGCGTTTCGCTACGCCATCGACCCCACCACCGAGGTACTCTGCCTCGCCTACACCGGCGGCCTGTGGAAACGTGGCGACCCGGACCCCGTTGCACTGCTCGAGCATGTGGCGAATGGCGGTATCATAGAAGCGCACAACGCAGAGTTTGAGTACGTTATCTGGAATAATGTTATGAAGCACTGGCCCAAACTCCATATTGCGCAGCTGCGATGCTCTGCTGCCAAGGCCGCCGCTCTCGGGCTTCCACGCAAACTGAAGGAACTAGGCGCGGTGCTCGAACTTCCCCTGCAGAAGGGTGACGATCGCCTCATGCTACGGCTATCTAAACCGAGGCGTGCCACGAAGCACGACAACTCTATCTGGCACGAGAAGCCCGAGGACTTACAGAAGCTATATGAATATTGCGAGCGTGACGTTGCTGTTGAATCATCCTTGAATCTGCGGCCACTATCGGACGACGAGCAGAAAACCTGGGTCCTGACCACGATGATTAACGAGCGCGGGATATACTGCGACGTTGACCTGTGCAAGAAAGCCGTGCGTCTCGCGCAGCAGTACAACAAGGACATCACCAAGGAACTCGGCGAGATTAGCGACGGGCGCATCACGTCTCCAGGGCAGGTGGCGAGGATACTCAAGGAAGTTCCGGTGCCTGATATGACAGCAGATACGATCGAAAAGGCGCTTGCTAAGTCCGAGGGACTCACCCCGTACCAGCGCAGATTGCTCGAGATACGCCGCGCGTTGAGCAAGTCATCTATCACGAAGTATGAGTCCATGATTGCCATGGCCTGTCCTGACAATCGCATCCGTGGGACCGCGCTGTATCATGGAGCGCACACAGGAAGGTGGGCGGGCAAGGGCGTACAGCCACATAATCTCATCAAGGGCAAGGCAACGCCAGAATTGTTCGAAGATATCGAAAAATGCGACTATCCTGCATTTTTAGAAAAGCACCCCGATATGTTCCAGTCTCTATCTGCGGGCGTTCGCGGCATGCTTCGGGCCACTCCTGGAAATCACCTAACTGTTGGAGATTTCGCAGCTATTGAGGCTCGCGTAGTTTGTTGGCTCGCTGGTGATGCTAATATACAGACGTATTTATGCGGTGGAGACCCCTATATCGACATGGCGGCCAAAGTGTACAATACTCCCGCCGACGCGGTCACCAAGCAGCAGCGACAACTAGGCAAAGTGATCATTCTCGCTTGCGGGTTTGGTATGGGTCATCTGAAGTTCAAGGATACCTGTCTGAACTATGGCATTGAAATCGAAGAGTCTTTCGCGAAATATGCAGTGGACACTTATCGCGCGAAGTATCACGCGGTCCGCAACTACTGGTATGCTATTCAGGATTGCGTGCAACGAGTCATCCGCTCCGGGAAAACCGAGGAGTGTCGTGGGCTTCGGTTCTTTATCGAGAATGATTTTCTATTCATCCAGCTGCACTCGGGGAGATGCGTGGCGTACTACAAACCGCGGCTTGACCCTGACATTGTGTACCGAGACAACGTGCGGACTTACGGGGGCAAGCTGGTGGAGAATATCACTCAGGCAGTTGCGCGCGACGTTCTGCGAGATGCTATTTTTCGCTTGGAAAATTCCGACTTCCGTGTAATATTGACAGTACACGATGAAATTGTTTGCGAGGGCGGAGATGAAACCGCCTTTAAAGAATTAATGGAAGCTACTCCGCATTGGGCGAAGGGGCTGCCGATTAAAGTAGAAACATGGACTGACGAAAGGTATAGAAAATGAAATCCTACGGACGATGCGAAGAATGTGGCGCACCTCTTGATTCCGAATACGGTATTACTTGGTGCACGAATCAGGAATGCGAAGACCGCCGCCAGGATAGGCACTGGATTTGCAGAGTGGGCGAGTTCACCCGGGACACGACCGAGCCTACGTATGCCGCGATGTGGGTTTGCGACATGTTAACGGAGATGGACGCGCTCACCCCAGAACTTCAGCTTGATGTTGAAGATTGGTGCGCTACCTGGGACGAATGCGAAGATTTGTTTATAACAACACAAGGAGGGATACGTGTATCGATTCAGTATAAATGCCCTTAGCACAATCATTTTACTAGGAGGAATTGCTCATGGCTACGAAGCGAACTGCAAAATCGTCTGCGACGGCAAAACGTGTAAAACGGTCTGCGAAACCTTCCGCGATCCTCCAAAGCCTCACAAGCGACCAGCTAAAAAGTGTCCTAACACCTGCCGCCTACCGCGCGTTCGGTAAGTGGATGTACGGCCAGACGTGCGCGCTGTCTGTCACGGGGGAGGTTATCTACTACGCATGGGATATCGAGCGGTTCATAGGACAGTGCTTGGTTGAACAGACCCTGGTGACGGGCCAAGGTGCGAACTGGGATTAGATGGAACTTCGTGACTACCAGGTGGAATTGATCAACAGGGTCCGCCTGGAAATGTCCCAAGGCCGAAAGACAATGATAGTAACGTCCCCAACTGGCAGCGGGAAGACTGTAATGGTCGCTCACATGATGAAGTTGGCGGCAGAAAAGGGCAAGCGGAGCCTCTTTCTGGTACACAGAAAGGAGTTGATCGATCAGACTCTGGCGACGTTTAATGCTGTAGGGTTGGATAGCGGGCTAGTGGTAGCCGGAGAGCGGCCAAGTATCAAAACTGCTACCTTGGGGTCGATTCTGACTGTCGCAAATAAGCTAGAAAGTCTAGGAAAAATGGACTTAGTGGTCTACGATGAGGCTCACCACGTAGCTGCTAAGTCGTGGAGCAAGGTTCATGGGTTCTTCCGTGAGTCGTTCCACATCGGCCTGACGGCGACCCCCGTTCGCCTCGATGGCCGTGGCCTGGGGGAGTGGTTTAGCCTAATTATCAAGGGCCCGTCAATTAAGCACCTTATTGACACAGGTTGGTTGTCAAAATACCGGCTATTTGCACCATCCAATGTTGATTTAAAGGGGTGTCATACCCGGATGGGCGACTATGTGAGGGGTGAAATCGACGCAGTTGTTGACAAACCCTCGATAACAGGTAACGTAATAGATCAGTACACGAAGAAATGCGCAGGAAAGCGGGCAATTGTATTCTGTATTACAGTAAATCATGCAAAGAATGTGGCGCAGCAGTTTGCTGACGCTGGCATAACGTCGGAGTATATAGAAGGGGGTATGAATGACGAACGAAGAAGTCGAATCATTAGAGGCTTTCGTGAAGGAAACGTACAGGTGTTATGCTCTTGCGACCTCGTTGGCGAGGGATTTGACGTACCTGGAATCGAATGCGCGATACTACTGCGACCGACACAATCTTTCGGGCTGTACCGTCAACAAGTTGGTCGCGCACTGCGGCCATGCGAGGGAAAGCGCGAAGCAATTATCTTGGATCACGTCGGAAATAGCACACGCCACGGACTACCTGACGAAGACACTGATTGGTCACTGGAAGGAGTACGAGGCAAAAAACGCGGCGAGTCAAGGCCAGGTCCAAGAATATGCACCACCTGTTTTGCAGCTAGTCCCGCAGGCAGCACCGTCTGCGGATACTGCGGAATCGAATTCCCCGTGCTCCAGCGAAAGCTCGACGAGCGAGCCGGAGAACTTAGTGAAGTTGACCTTGCCGCCGAACGAACCAAGCGCCGCATAGGACAGGGGATGTGCCGAACGTATGAGGAGTTGGTCGAAGAGGGGAAACGTCGCGGGTATAAGCACCCGCATGGATGGGCCTACTGGATAGCTAAATCACGGGGGATACGACGATGACCGAGAATGACATCATGCACGCTGTGCAGCTCGAAGCCAGCAAACTCGGGGCTAGGCTATTCCGGAACAACGTCGGCCTCTTTACCACGCTGGATGGTCGCAAGGTGCGTACTGGTCTGTGCACGGGGTCTTCGGATTTGATCGGCTGGTACAAGGGCCGCTTCCTGGCGGTCGAAGTTAAAACGCGGACTGGGGTTGTCCGTAAAGAACAACAAGCCTTCATTGACCAGGTTGTCAACGATGGTGGGCTGGGATGTATAGTGCGGGAGCCGGGGGAACTGACGGAGTATCTCACCAAATGACAGACTTTCACTCCATAAATGCACAGTTACTGGCGGTTTCTGACAGTATCGTACCGGACTGGCTACCCGGCGGTAAGAGACGGGGACGGGAGTGGGTGGTCGGTGACCTGTCCGGAGTTCCGGGACGCAGCACGTCGGTTAACCTCGAGACTGGAGTGTGGAAGGATTTCGCGGGCGGCGAGGACACTGGCGGCGGCGACCTGATTTCCCTGTATGCCGCGATCAACGGGCTGGGTCAGGCAGAGGCGGCGAAGGCATTAGTTGAACGCTACAATTTCACGCAATCTATCGTACCCGTTAAAAAACAGTGGGCTGTCGGCACCGACGACGTTATTGCTCCTGCGCCTGAAGGCGTCGAGATGGAAATAACTGTTGCAAACGACGGCTATTGGGCGTATGAAGATAAAGATGGCCGAATTCTTTGCTACATTCTTCGGCATACTGAAAAAGGCGATGATGGGGTCGTCCGCAAGCGCTATTCCCAGTGGTCTTGGCATTCAGTCAAAGAGACGTGGGTACCCCGAGCATTCCCGGCACCACGGCCTCTATATGGCCTACGACAACTACATAACAATCCGACAGCAAATGTCCTCCTTGTCGAAGGGGAGAAAGCCTGCGACGCAGCGCGTCAGATTGTCGGAGACCGAGCCGTCTGCGTTACCTGGCCCGGCGGCGCGCAGGCCATCAACAAAGTAGACTGGAAGCCTCTAGCGGGCCGCAAGGTTACGATCTGGCCGGATGCTGATGAGCCCGGGGTTATGGCCTCCCGTCGCATAGTAAGCCTCCTAGCCCCGTTCAAAACCGAATGCAAGATTATCAACGTAAGTAAGGTGGAGCAGGACGGGTGGGACGCTGCCGATGCCCTGGCGGAAGGCTGGGACTACGACCGCCTGAAGCAGTGGGCGAACGATAACGTTATCACCATGGATATCAAGGGAACCATCGCGGTCACTGACGGCGAACGCCCGCTGGCTCTAGCTTCTCAAGTTCAATTATGGACCGAGGTTGGCCTAACGGTTAATTCGAAGGGGTTGCCGATTCACAACATGACCAACGTAGAAAAGATACTCGCCCGCACTTCCGGGCTATTTCCCGCAATCTGGTACGATACCTTCATGCAGCGGAAGATGGTTGACTTCGGTCGCGGACCCGAGGAATTCCTGGATGAACACTACCGCACCATCCTAGGCGTATTCCAATCAGACCAAGTGGGCATGCATACTCTTAGCGTAGAGCAATGTATCCACGGCATTAATAAGTACGCGGAATCAAACAAACGAAATCACCTCCAAGAAAGATTCCGTAACCTGCCTTACGATGGAGTGCGTGGGCGCATCGAACGGTTCTTCATCGACTGCTGTGAAGCGGAGGATACCGAGTATCATCGGTCCTGTGGTAAGAACTTTTGGCTAGCTATGATGCGACGAATCATGTACCCGGGATGCCAGGTTGATTCTATGTTCATTATCGAGGGTCGGCAGGGCTCGAAGAAATCAAGCATGCTCCGCGCTATTGGTGGCAAGCATTATGCCGAATTGGGCATAGGGCATTTCGACCAGAAGGAACTGGCCGTGGCGATGCAGGGTAACTTCCTTATTGAGCTTGGCGAATTGACTCAGTTCAAGCGGGCTGACGTGCTTGAGTTGAAAGCCTGGGTCACGCGCACG
>JAFMIS010000211.1 GCA_017853915.1 bacterium | reverse complement strand
ATTCAGATCTATAGAATTGTTGGTACTCTTGAGCACACTACCGGGAAGACTGGCACCGTGCGATTGGGACGCGGCGATATAGTTCCCTGTATCAACACCTTTCTTGAACTTGTCTCCGCATTCAGACGCAAGAAACGTAACCAAGGCGTCGCGAACATCGGGATCTCTCGCGGACACCCCCACGATGTTCTCTAACATCGACCATTTTAAATTCGCCAAGATGTACCAAGGGCCTAATCCATTACCAGCTTTAGCAGCTAAGTTAGAATCAGCGCCTCCATCTCCCATCTGGCGTCCGATTCCCGTCCAGCTAATTAAGGCATCCGCAGATGCACTAAACAGCTTGTCAAAAAATACCATTCCCCATGCGACAGGGTACTGACCACTCGGACCTGAATCCCTATTTACCTGGATTCCCAAGCGATCAACGAGGATAGTATTACCTAATCCCGTCTCGGCGTCTTTCCAGACGTCGTTCATGGGCATCATCTCTCCAGCTACTTTCCAGGCTACTCCCTTAACATCCACAGTCGTGAACACAAGGAAGTTGAAGATGGCCGGTCCGAGCAAAAACCACGTCCAATTGCGAGGGGGCGAGTTTAATGCGACCCCGAACAGGGCTCCTATGGCACCAGCTACATACAAAAGGGGCGCCCATGCACTAAAAGAAGTATCGTTTACTAAATGTAAAAAATCAGCATGTGTCATGTAAGCAATATTTGCCCACGCTGCTGTGACTAAATTGTAGCAACTTCCAGGACATGTCTCATTACTGCAGTCACCCGCTTGCACCCCAAAAACACCTAGGTACGAGATGTCACCTACTATGACCTCAACACTGGAGACCACTATGTGAAACAAATGGAGATACCAGCTCATCATTATTTCACCTTATCCGCACCCCCTACCTGCGACTGGTTAGCAGCCCCAGGCCTAAAGATATTCGAGCTCATCTGTCCCTGTGCAAGTCGGCCAATAAAATCCGAATATTGCACCCCAAGTGTTCGGTTCAGGACGAGCTCATCGTCGATATCGACCGTCGATAATGAGTTAAGAAACAGTTGCGTCACGAGACGTTCGTATTCTGGATTTTTAGCTGCGAAGCGCAGCGCGATGTCTAGTATGTATTTATATCGATGCAACGCCCTTGAGCGAGCAACTATTTTTACGGCGTTATAAACCACCTTACTGCGCAAACACTCCGACGCATTTGCCGAACAATCATCGAATGATGCAGTCGTAGCGATACCGCTTGAGTGCCCTGGCATTTTGCTCTTATCAGTTGGGAATTCAGAATTGCAATCGAGGGCTTTTTCGTCTTTTCCAACCACCATGAGCTTGAATAGCTGATCCACAAAGGAGACTGTTAGTGGCATATCTGGAGCGCTTGCATTCTGACGCTGCTCGTCTTTATCTTCAAGAACTTTGGCTGGTCGCTTTTTTTTGAAGATATCCTCACCGTAATTTGTATCTCCTTGTTTAAACCTGCAATACTCCTGCAGAATGGTTTGCAGCCCCTCCCAAGCCTTCTGCGTATACGCAAACTCTACTCCTTCGAAGGCAGCTCGACCGTCGATATCATTGGGTTTTTTATACTTCCACTCCCTGCGTTGGGCTCCAGTCCCGTTATCCTCTGCCTTGGTTTCAAAGTCCCCCAGTAAGTTTGTGAACTCATCCTTAAATTGTGTCGCTTGTGAATTTAGGAACCCATTTCCACTGGAACCTGATCCATTCATAGCCTCTTTGAATAACTCTTCTGAAAAGAGCACTGTCGCGGAGCCTTGAGCACACGCGATGTCCCCACTAAGCACAACGCTTCCCACCAGCATCAAGCCCCAGATATTGAAGAGTCTTCGTAGCGACGCCATGTAGCCTCTTTACTCCTCTCTTTAGTTGGCTTTATCCAATTTATAATGAGCGTCTGGTCCACCAGCCGTTGTGGTCTGCCCCTTATATTGAGGGTTCTTATTTGCAACTTTATCTGGATCGACAACGTCTTCGTTGGCGGCCCATAGAGCGAGCGGCCACGCATTTTTCTGTTGAGGCTTCTGTAAATTATCGTAAATAGCTTTGCCGTACGCCTTCTTGCCCAATCCGGTATTGTCAAACGCATCATACATTTGAAGCTGCAATGAGCTCGTCTGAATTGTCGCATCTAGTAGACCATTAATAGTCTGCATCGAGCCGATGAATCCCGTCGCCGCGCCGTTCTCCACCATCATCATCGTTTGGTACAGCGTTGGAACCTTTTTAGCGATCAAACTCTTGAGCATTTTTTGCACATCCTCGCTGTCAGCTAGTTGAATAGTACCTTGCATTGGCTTCAACACCGGATTGGGCGAGGCCTCCTCGTTTTGCCCGAGGGAGAATTGCTCTGGCTCTACATATGTATTTGCCTGCTCTCCATCGGTTTGCGCTCCGGCTGGGCCGATCGGAGGGGGCGCATAGTCATCAATGGAGGTGTTCTGGGCGTTCTGTCCCACTCGCCTAACACTAGTTTTGATTTGTGCTTTTAAAAGCTTTTCAGTGGGGCCCTGTGGTATCTCTTGTGCCCATAGTAGATTTGAATCAAAAGCCACAAGGCTTACTACAACCACGACACACATCTGAATGAATCGATCTACTCGCGTCATACGTTTTCTCTACCTCGCCCCTCGCATCGCTTGAACTGTCTTTTCGATCCGCTCCACACTAGGAATTTCCTCTAGTCGATACGTCTGCTTTGAGGTCATCGCCAAAAATACAACCGACGGATATCTAACAATCCGCAAATCAAGCGCGAGTGCTTCTCCGTTAACCAGCGGAAATGGGAAAGATAGGGCGGCTCCGCGATACTTGAGGCCCGCAAGCGTGTAGGTTCGCCTGGTTAGACCAATGACAGAGAAATTTGGATCATTTTTAAACTTCTCTTTCAGATTTTTCAGAGATTCTCCTATGGTTTTGGACGTCTCGTCTTGTTCATCAAAAAATACAAGGAGTTTGACCTTACCCTCCGGATCTACGGGAATTGCTGGGCCTTGAGGGGCACGCGTCACCGCTGCTGGATTCTCATAGGCAGCTTCAGCGGCAAGTGCTTCATCGATATTGACTCGTCGGCGAGACTCTTCTTCAGCATGAGTCCGCAGCATCAACTCGTGTAACTCCGCTCGAGTCGGATTGATCACCGATTCATCGGCTTTAATCTCTTGAGGAGTACGCATACCAAGCGCCTCCATCGCGAGCATCTGGTAATCAGTCGCTTTCTCAACCTGCTTTTGCATCTCAACTTTTCGCCGCGCCAGGGCTAACGCATACTGCCAGGCGAGCTCCTTATCCCCACTATTCAGAGCCTCAAAGAGCCCCTGCATGGCAGGTGGCGCGTCTTTCTGAGCACGAATTACTTGGGGCTCATCCGGAGACCCGAACTTAGAGAGGATCTGATCCCGCGAGAGTGGCGTAGACGACACGGCGGGGACTTGAGGAGCTGGCTGATTATCCTCAATAGCACTGGGGTTCTTGTGGTTCTCCCCCGCTGATACTGGAATTATCTTTGCCGCCTGATCACGCTCTTTTATCTGATCAACGACCACGGGATAGTCGCGGTACATGAGACCGTTTGAGGAGTTGGGAGTAACCTCGCCGAGGAATTTGGCGGCATCCCCCCGATTCCAGAACCCTTTGAGATCATCGCCTGTTACCTGCGCGGACAGCACCCCTGGAGAGGCTGCCACAAGACACGCGCAAATGACGCTTAAAAATATTCGCATACGCCAACAACTCACTTAAAACCCTCCGGGTCTATAATGGATATGACCTACTTTCGGCGCTGTGATACCTAAATGGTCGCTTTTGTGACCAATTTGTTATTTCTCAACGGTTTTAGGGGGTTCGGATCTGATCGTTTTAGTCGGGACTCTGGTAGATTTGAGGATAGATGATCCCATCTCTGCCCTATGGACTCCGCTGCTACGCAATACCCGTAGCCAGGATATTTCATGAACTCCGCGTACTATCGCCTTCGCGGGGGCCGAGGGTCGCTCTTCTTTCCGAACATCTCTTGCTGCACCCAGCGATGGAGGATGCCCGGGCCCGATGGATCTTTGTCGTAGTTCCGCAGCGCGTTGAGTCCAGAGTCGGTGTAAGAAGCGATATTTGTCATACGAAAGCGGTAGGGAACACACGGCACATCGTGGGTTTCCATGCGGGTATACACCGAGGGATCAGCGCCGGGGCCGTATGCTCGCAATCGCGTTTTCTTACCAAACACCTCAGCGGATTCTTCTGTTTCCAGGTTCTCTGGGAGAAAGAGAAGATCGTAGATAATATCACCCTCTTTCTCGTTCGAGTCAGGATAGAGGATCTCTCGTTTAGTCTCGTTTCTCTCGCACTTACTAGGTCGTTGGTAGGGCTTTGGCGGAATCGATATCGTTTCACGGCGCCTCCCCTCTTCGACCGCTGCGCGCCACGAGGGAGGATCGGGGTCCCAGACTATCTCGCCCTGCGTTGGAAACGGGACACCCTCTTTCCCACGGAGATGAGACTCAGCCGCGATATAGTAGCGCATCTCGTCGCTCTGGTTCTGCACTAAGTCCTCTGGAGCCGGCATGGTTGATGGTTCGCCAGCTGCAGGTCTCGGCGTTAACTGTTGATCCGGTCTTTGATCCAATCTCTGGGACACCCCAACTTTTCCAAAAGCCTCTGCAAGCTCCTGCTTCAGGTCATCGGCATGCGTACCAGTGGCTGCCCCCAGGAGCGCTACGAGAACCAGGACACTCGGGAAGTTAGTTTTACTGAAACGCATGCCCTTAAAATCCCGCTAGTTTTCCACTGTCCAATGGTATCGAATCAATCTTTACTGTGGGCGGCAAGAGGCCTTCAGACGAGATGAAGGGCTCGACGTTGAGGTACCCCTCGACTAATCGCACCTGTCCGTTCTTCATGAAGGCCCACGTAGGAGACATCATCACATTTAAACTATAGGGCACTTTCGCCACCGCCTCGTACGGAATCCCATACTTTTTTATCAAGGCCTGATTCTCGGCCGACAGAGTACGGTAGTCGCCGATGTGGTAGATAGCAACGAGATAGAGCTTTGATTGTCGCCGTAGCAGAAGGGCCTTCGATACGACTTCGTTAAGATGCTTAGAGTCTTTTGAATTCACATACAGCGAGGCCACCAAAGGGATCTGTGGAAGGC
>JAFMIS010000210.1 GCA_017853915.1 bacterium | reverse complement strand
TTTGCAAGTGCATCCATGCACTTGCTCGCCCAAATATTGCACTATAGTGCATAGTACAAAATTCGGGCTAACTGCCCTCCATAGTTGCCTTTTGCTGTCTTTGGTATATCCTTTGCCCTAAGCCCTCGGATTCCTTAATCATCTCGGTCCTTCCTGTGAAGCGCCTGATGGCTTTGATGGGTCACCAGATAAGGGGGTATGGCCGCGGAGCTGCAAATCTTAACAGTGGCAAATCTCAATACTGGATATGTGCATGGGGACAAAACAGAGCGCAGGGGGATATGCAGTAACAAAGGAAGAAATGTTGGAAATTTCTCGGTACGTAACCGCATGAGCCTCGTTAAATCCAAACAGCGCGTCGCTAACCACGGGGAGGTTTTTACCCCAGTGTGGATGGTGGAAGCTATGCTGGACCTCGTTCAGGACGAGACAGAACGAATAGACTCGCGATTCTTGGAGCCAGCTTGTGGCAGCGGGAATTTCCTCATCCGGATCCTACAACGCAAATTAGCGTCGGTGGAACGTAAATACGGAAAGTCAGATTTCGAGAAGCAACATTATGCCTTGCTTGCTCTTATGTGCATCTATGGGGTTGAGTTGTTGCCAGACAACATTGCCGAGTGTCGTGCTAACCTGCTAGAGGTTGTGTCAGGATATCTGGGCCTTTCCAAGGAAGATCCCCTTTATAGTGCTGCTTCCCGCGTCCTTTCACTGAATCTTGTGCATGGTAATGCAATGACTATGCGGACGGATAACGACAAGCCCATCACATTCCCTGAGTGGGGTTATCTAGGCAAAGGCAAATTTCAACGACGTGACTTTCGTCTCGATACACTCACCCAGTCCTCTGCATTGAGCGCACAGGGCGCGCTGTTCGCGCAGGTGGGCAAAAATGAAATCTTTAGACCGACGAAGACGTGGCCGCCGATGACTATTATTGATCTGGCAACTTTGGGCCCGTCTCCCGACATCAAGGAGGCGTCATGAGCACCCAGGTCGGATTGAATGTGCGGGGCCGCAATCCGGATGTCTTGACCTGTATTGCCAATCTCTCGAACGATGAGGTGTTCACACCGCCGGATTTGGCCAATCAGATGCTGGACACGTTGGCGGAGGCGTGGGCCGTTAGTCACAGGGGTGCGAACATTTGGGCGGACAAAAGGGTAAAGTTCCTTGACCCATGCACGAAATCCGGGATCTTTCTGCGCGAGATTACCAGCCGACTCACCAAGGGGTTGGAGAAAGACATTCCGAACCTACAAAATCGCGTAGATCACATTTTGACCCAACAGGTATTCGGCATTGGCATCACGCGCATCACCAGCCTGCTCGCGCGACGCAGCGTCTATTGCTCAAGACACGCCTCCGGGAAACACTCGATTGCAAAATCGTTCGCCAGCGATGATGGTAATATTTGGTTTAGCCGCATCGAGCATGCGTGGGTAGGTGAGAAGTGCAAGTACTGTGGGGCAACGAAATCAGTTCTCGACCGGGCGGCTGACCTTGAAAGTCATGCCTACCCATTCATTCACACCGACAATATCAGAACTCGACTCGCCGATATATTTGGAGGCACTATGCAATTCGACGTTATCATCGGAAATCCACCGTATCAGATGAACGATGGTGGTGGAACTGGCTCGAGCGCGACACCGCTCTACCATCGGTTCGTTGAGCAGGCTAAGCAACTGGCGCCTCGCTTCCTGTCAATGGTCGTGCCATCAAAGTGGTTTTCGGGTGGAAAAGGGCTTGATGAATTCCGCGAGACGATGCTTTCCGACAGACGCATACGGCACTTGGTCGACTACCCAAACTCACGAGAGGCGTTTGACGGGGTAGATGTTGCCGGAGGGGTTATGTATTTCCTGTGGAATCGCGACGAACCCGGAACTTGTCTGGTAGAGACTAAAGAGGGGGGGCAGACCATCGTTGCTGAGCGATCGCTGGATGAACATGAAGTGTTTGTTCGAGACAATCGCGTCGTCAATATCGTGAGAAAGATTGCAGCGCATGGTGAACAGCCTTTCTCAGCAATTGTCTCGGCGAGGAGACCCTTTGGTATCGATTCAGCTCATGAGGGAGACAAGAAAGGGGACCTGTATCTATATACCAGTGGTGGTGATGGCCGGATTAGTCGGAAAGACGTTCCGAAGGGGGAGGAGCTTATCGATGCTTGGAAGGTCCTCTTGTCTAAGAGTTCCAGTGAGCATGCAGGACAGACCGATAAGGCGGGTAGAAAACGCGTGTTCTCTCGCATCGAAGTTATGCCTCCGGGCTCGGTCGCCACGGAGTCCTATCTTATTATTGGACCAGTGGGATCGAAGCAGGAGGCGACTCACATCGCCGAATATCTGCGCACCCGATTTTCGCGATTTCTTGTGTCCGCGATTCTACTAACTCAGAATATTACTCGCAGTTCTTTTGGGTTTGTGCCGACCCAGGACTTCTCACAATTGTGGACAGATGGGGCTTTGTTTAAGAAATACGGTCTGACGCCCGAGGAGGTTGGTTTTATCGGGTCCACAATTCGATCAATGAGCGGTGCCGATGACTAAAACCGTCGAAGAAATCCTCGCTCCAAAGCCAGAGGCTCGCCCGCGCATCTATGCCTATTCGATTGAGGATGAGGCACACGCTGGTTTGCTCAAGGTGGGGCAGACCTCGCGCGACGTTAAACGCCGCGTGGCCGAACAACTCAAGACCGCCAATATCAAGAACTTCACCATTGTTCTGGATGAACCGGCCGAGCGCGATGATGGCACAATCTTCACCGACTATGATGTGCGTGCCGCACTCATCAACAAAAGATTCGAGAATACCGAATTAGAATGGATGCGCTGCACGGTAGCGGACGTGCAAACCGTCATCGCCGAATTACGCACGGGCACGGCGTTCACCGGCACTCACCACCAGAAGTTTGGATTGCGGCGCGAGCAGGTGGATGCGGTAGAGAAAACGTTCGACTACTTCAATTCCGTATGGGCGGACAAGAAAAACAGAGCTACGCCCCGCTTTCTGTGGAATGCCAAGATGCGCTTCGGGAAAACCTTTACCACATACCAGCTCGCTAAGAAGCTTCAAGCCACGCGAGTGCTGGTTATGACCTTCAAGCCAGCCGTGGCGGATGCTTGGCAGACAGACCTCGAATCCCACGTGGATTTTGATGGCTGGCTTTTTCTCTCTCGTGATTCAGGTAGAGACCCCACTGAGGTGCCTGGAACGACCCCTGTCGTATATTTCGGGTCATTACAGGACCTGCTGGGCCGCGACAAGGCGACTGGAAGTATTAAACCGAAGAACAGGTGCATACATAAAGTAAAGTGGGATCTA
This sequence comes from bacterium, assembly GCA_017853915.1. Classification (GTDB taxonomy): domain Bacteria; phylum Bdellovibrionota_C; class UBA2361; order UBA2361; family OMII01; genus OMII01. Next base: position 1,848 of record JAFMIS010000210.1, on the reverse strand, counting down.
GTCGTATTCGATGAATACCATTTTGGTGCGTGGCGCGAATCCGCCAGGGAGCTGGTCGAGGGGGATGAGGAGAGGATCGCTCGTGAGGAGGCTGAACTCGAAGCAGCCAGCAAAGAGAGGAATGTTTCAGATCGATTAAGAGCAAAGATCGCCGACAAACAAGCGCCACTTGAGATGGAATCGGACTTTTTGCCAATCACGACTAAAGCCTATCTGTATCTCTCCGGTACGCCGTTTAAAGCACTGGCTACAGGCGAGTTTATCGAGGAACAGATTTTTAATTGGACCTACACCGATGAACAGCGCGCCAAAAAAGAATGGGCCAAGAATAATCCCAGTCAGCAAAATCCCTATGGTGCCTTGCCCAGGCTACACTTGCTAACGTATCAGATGCCCCCTGAGTTGTTGGCAGTTGCAAGTGCAGGAGAGTTTGATGAATTCGATCTGAACGCCTTCTTTGAAGCTTCTGGCGAAGGAGGGCGAGCGCAGTTCAAGCACACGAGTGATGTGCAGAAGTGGCTTGATATCATACGAGGTGGTTATTCGGCCAAAACAGTCGAACAATTAAAGACTGGATCGCGGCCACCGTTTCCGTATTATGACGTAACTCTCTTGCCCTACCTGCAGCACTCTTTCTGGTTTTTACCGGATGTTGCGGCATGTCATGCCATGGCGAATCTGTTGGCGGAGAAGCACAATACATTTTGGCATGATTACGAGACGATCGTCGCCGCAGGATCGGACGCGGGAATAGGATTGGAGGCGCTTCCGCCGGTGCGTACTACGATTGGTAGTGGGTTTGACACCAAGACTATAACGCTCTCGTGCGGCAAACTTACAACTGGCGTTACGGTGCCGCAGTGGGCGTCGATTTTGATGCTGCGTAATTTAAAATCCCCCGAAACGTATTTCCAGGCTGCCTTTCGCGTGCAATCTCCATGGGTCATAAAAAACCCAAACGGGGATAACCCGCATGAGGAGGAAATCCTAAAGCCAGTATGTTTCGTTTTCGACTTCGCCCCCACTCGGGCTTTGCGACAGCTTTCGGAATATGGAATCGGACTATCACCAGGTGAGCCCAACCCGGAGAATGCGGTTAGAGACCTTGTGTCGTTTCTGCCTGTTTTGGCGTACGACGGTGCTAACATGACCCAGATTGACGCGGGGGGTGTGCTTGATATCGCGATGGCGGGGACATCGGGGACGCTGCTTGCTCGTAAATGGGAGAGCGCACTGCTCGTAAACGTTGACAACGATACTCTACGCCGTGTTCTTGAGAACCCTGAAGCCATGGCAGCGGTTGAACGCATAGAGGGATGGCGCGCACTTGGCGATAATATTCTTGAAGCCATCATCAACAAGAGTGAGGTTGTGAAGGACCTGAAAAAGAAAGCCAAGGAGCGTGATTTGTCAAAAAAGGAGCTGAGGCAGCTCTCGGAGGAGGAGAGGGAATTCAAGTCAAAACGAAAGATGGTACAAGAAAAACTGATCAAGTTTGCTACGCGAATCCCAGCTTTTATGTATCTAACCGACTTTCGGGAAAATACGCTGCAGGATGTCATTACCAAGATCGAGCCTGATCTTTTTCACACCGTGACTGGCCTTACAGTAAAAGACTTCAATTTGCTCATACGGCTCAAGGTTTTTAACACTGAGCAGATGAATCAAGCTGTGTTTGCTTTCCGTCGATATGAGGACGCCTCGCTGCGTTACGCCGGGATCGAAAGTCATAAGGGTCTAAGCCACTTCGGGTTGTATGACACGGTAGTGGCAAGGGGTTAGTCTTGGTGGTGGCAGCACATGCTCGGGGCAGGCCGGGACTCGAACCCTGTAAAGAAAGAAACGCTG
>JAFMIS010000209.1 GCA_017853915.1 bacterium | reverse complement strand
AGCGGCTCTTGCTTGATCAAGCGCCTCCGCGGACTCGTTCAACGCGTGTACGGCCCTCTCCAGCCCTGCGAGGGCATAGGACGTATTATTACATCCCTCCGCTCGCCGGCCTTCGTCATACCCATCCCAGCGGCTGCAATCGTCTTGATGCGACTGCGTCGACACCGCGGACGCCGCGTGTAGCCGTTGAAATGCCGATCTCTTCGACGGATTAAAGGAAAAGTCACTCATGGTACAACCTCACTGTCAGCACGACCTGTTAAAACGAAGCATCCCCGTGTTAACTATCAATCGTGACCATTTCTCTTCTCTATCCGCCCCTGTCAGGTGTCATTAACGCTACTGACCCTACGTGACCTCCTTTACGAGCCTTCGCCGACTCCTGGGGGTTGCGACGCCTTGTGAGCGCCTATAGAAGTGTTTCGGCTTTCTGTGGAAGCACTGGAGATCTGGGCTCTCGTAATTCTCTCTAAATCTCAGAGCGGAGCCTTACGAGAATTCAGCAGGCACATGACCAGAGCATCAACATGCTGCTTTAATTGTATTTTTACCCCATCACTAACTACTCTAAAGTGGTGTTATCTACGTGTCGGAGACCTCGCGAGGGGGTATACTAGGAGGCCTGTAAGGCGGATGGAGTGGTCGAGATCACTTCAGGCGTCTCTTTTGGTTCCAACTCATTCAGGTACGTGGTCACTCATTCGATACCTAGAGACAAGGAGGAGAAGAAGAGCACGTCCGCGACTCGGCAGAATATTTAGGTCGACGCACCGCGCGAGTACAGATCTGATGACAAACACAGATCGTACACAGGCACTTTTTAAGAGGCAACGTTCCCGGGAGCGCTTGAAGCTCCGATACATCACTGAATCAGACTCGACACACAACGGTGATCCGATGACCCTAGCGTCCAACATGGTTTCCACTTCCAATATTTTTACGGCTTCATTTGTGGAGCAGGTGTTGGCGTTGCTAAAACCGGAGCATTGTAAAATACTCAGAACGATCAAACTTCCCCCCGCATCTGATGACAGTGCTCGACTGGGATGTTTTTTGGATCTTCTTTTCGCTCGTGCGCTCAGCGAATTCATCCGAAATAAAACTCCATCTGATATCGCTCGCGTCGTGCATGGGTGTTGTGACGTTATTGCTGCCTGGTCAAAGAACCCCGCGAGCATAGGAAGTCTTATTCTGCAGTCCGAGACTAGTTGCTCAATGTTTTTGGCGTTGAGTGATCATCCATTTATTATCAGCACGATCGCTGAGCGGCTTCACGAAGCTGAGATCCAGCTTGAGTGTTTTCAGCACCCAATACTAACAATTGATACCACCAGCGTGGCTCTCTCATATCTTGAGATACACCCACGCTGCGCCGATGACATTGCGGTCGCTCAGCCAAAAGTGCTCGAGGCACTCGACGCGCTCAAGCAGGTCGTGGCGGACCACCAAGAGATGATCTCCCTCGTGCGTGCCATCAAGCGCTCGACTGGCACCCCATGGTCTACCGAATATGGGGAGATCTCCGGTCACGAGGGCTCCGCTTTTCTCGATTGGTTGACATCGGGAACTTTCTTCTTCGTAGCAGCCTCAACGTGGATGGGCTCGAATACCTCGATACAGAAACTCGGAATATGGAAGATCCCAGGCTCGTACCGAGACGCGCTTGAAACTGAAGTGAAAGAGGACATCGCTTCAGCTGAGATACCCCAGCCCGAGATCTCAATACACAAACTTCGCCTCTCCTCACTCGTCCACCGCCGGGCATCCCTGCTTCATATCATGATTAAGCATCAAGACGGCTCGGGCCATGCTTCCTCGATTGTGGGATATCTAACCTCGAAAGCCTGGACATCAGAGGCCGCGGACATCCCTCTCCTACGCGAGAAGCTATTGCATGTTCTGGCTCTCGAAAAAACGCCGCCCAACTCCCATGACTACAAGTATGTCAATGAAGTTATCGACAACATGCCAACGGACGAGGCATTTGCCTTGCCAGTTGCGGATATGCGCTCGATAGCACAGCTCGCGCTTGGAGTCTTTTCTCAGGAAGACTCGCGCAGCGCGACATTTATCGACCCCCGGCACCGACGGGCTCTCACGTTGATTGTTGTCCCCCCGAGCCGCTACAGCGCTGAGATCGGCGCTGACCTTCAGCAGCGGATAGAGACGCATCTTGGCGCTCCCCCGCACTCAAGTGAAATCCACCTCGATTCGAGCAAAAAGAGGCAGCTTCGATTGTACATCAGCACTCCCCTCCCTCGTTCATTGAATCGCGCTGTGAATCTAGAGAGCCTTGGAAAGACGCTCCAAGAGGCGACCATCTCCTGGTTTGACTCATTCATGCAGCGGGTCGAAATTGAAACGCGCCAGCCGTTCGAGGCCGCTGTTGAATTTCCAGAGAATTACCAGGTTGCTACTTCCGTAGCGGAGGCGGTAGAGGACTTCCGCCTGGCTACAGCTCTCACACCGCAACGAACATTGGCGGTATCAATGTTTTCTGGAGGAGCTCCAGAGGAAACGAAGACCCTCACCTTCCTCTCTCGAGGAGCGGGCATCTCAATTAGCCGTGCCGTGCCGATCCTGGAAAACATTCAGATCGAGGTCCTTGACGCGAATTCGTACACAATGACATTGGAGGGCCAAGAAATTCACGCGCTCAAATGTCAAATTCGGGCCTATGACCGCGAATTATTTGAACCTCGGCGTTTTAACCAGGCAGTATCTCCGGGATTGGAGCAGATCCTTGCAGGGACGGCGCTTGACGATCCCCTTAATGTTCTTCTGCGCAGGATTCCAGTCACTATCGAGCAGATATCCCTGCTGCGAGGATACTGCGCTTTTCTATGGCAGGTGCAAAAGATCGCCACGAAACGAACCATGTGGAAATCGCTCGCGTTTGCGCCTGAGGTGGCGCGTCACATTCTCAATCTTTTTGATGTCACCTTTAATCCGAAACTTCAACTTTCCCCCGATCAGCGACTGACCCGCCGCGCTTCTTTAGAGGGCGAGATCCAGCAGGCTCTTCGCAGCGTATCAGATATTACCCACGACCGGATTCTCAGAGCATTGGTCGGGCTCGTGCGCAATTCGATTCGCTCAAACTTCTATGCCAATCCTCGCGCGCTTGCCATCAAGATAGCCTCACAGAAAGTCGAGTTCATGCCTCACCCACGTCCACTCTTTGAGATATTCGTCTTTTCCCCGAGAATTGAGGGCACACATCTTCGGAGTGCCAAGGTGTCTCGCGGTGGAATTCGTTGGAGCGAGCGAATCGACGACTACCGGTCTGAGGTTTTGGGCCTCATGAAGACTCAGCGGGTCAAGAACGTCATTATTGTTCCCAGCGGAGCCAAGGGTGGCTTTATTGTAAAAAACCTACCGTCGAGTCCCGAAGCGATCCCAGCGGCCGTTGAAACAGGATACCGGGAGTATATAACGGCGCTCCTCTCCATAGCTGACAACAAGGTTGGCGAAACCGTCGTTTCACCCCGCGATTGCGTGGTACTCGACGAGCCAGATCCCTACTTTGTCGTCGCGGCCGACAAAGGCACCGCGACATTCAGCGACGTGGCGAACTCAATCGCTCAGAAGGATTTTAATTATTGGCTCGGCGACGCGTTTGCCTCCGGGGGATCAGCCGGATATGACCACAAGAAATTCGGCATAACAGCCAAGGGAGGCTGGGAGTGCGTGATCCGCCACTGCCGTGATCTTGGAATCGACATGTCAAAACCCTTCTCAGCGGTCGGTATCGGGGATCTGTCAGGGGATGTTTTCGGCAACGCTATGATCTTGAGTGAACAACTCTCTCTCATCGCTGCATTTAATCATAAACATATCTTTATTGATCCAACCCCGGACAACCACAAAGCTTTCGCAGAGCGAACGCGACTCTTTAAACTTCCTCGTTCCCAGTGGTCGGACTACGATCCGACACTCATCTCCCACGGAGGCGGCGTATTTGGTCGTTTTAATAAGGAGATCACCCTAACACCAGAGATTCGAAGAGTTCTAGGAGTAGCGGATGACTCTCCCTCTACCGTCGATGGAGAGACTCTTATTTCCCTTATTCTCAAGGCTCCGGTTGATCTTTTGTGGAACGGAGGTATCGGCACCTACGTCAAAGCACGAACTGAGTCTCATGCCGACGTGAATGACGGAGCCAATGACAACGTGCGAATAAGCGCTGACGAGTTGAGAGCGAGAATCGTGGGAGAGGGCGGCAACCTCGGCTTCACTCAAAAGGCCCGGGTTGAGTTTAGTATCCGTGGCGGCCGAATTAATACAGACGCGATCGACAATTCAGGAGGAGTAGATCTCTCGGATCACGAGGTAAACTTAAAGCTCCTCTTCTCCCCTCTTGTAGGCTCTCGCTCAATTACCCTTGAGATCCGAAATAGCGAGCTGCAATCAATCGCGGGGGATGTGGTCGACTCCGTGCTACGACACAACCGAGACCAGTCACTCATGCTTTCGATCGCCGCTTTGCGCTCTCCAGCTCTGGTAGATCAATATCGGAATCTCATTCGAGAGATGCATCGCCTCGGATTTTTGGACCGCAATCGAGACAACCTACCTGACGAACAGGATCTCGATCTGCGCCTTGCGAACAAGGTGGGCCTCACTCGGCCAGAGCTCGCCATCTGCAGCGCTGCGGTAAAAATGTGGCTCAAGGAGGGCCTCAGAAGTTCGGCTCTGTGCGATGATTCTAATCTTGAGAGATTCGTCCTCGGCTATTTCCCAGCCAGGATTCAGGATCGCTATCGGCCACAGGTGCTCTCTCACCCGCTCCGTCGCGAGATCATCGCTAATGAAATCGTCGGGGATCTGATGCCTGTGATTGGGATTCCCTTCTTGTTCAACCTTGTGAGCTCGACTAACGCGACAGTTCCCATAGCAATGAAATGCCTCCTCGCAGCCGATTCTATTTTAGGCGCGAACACGTTGCGCGATCACTTGCGACGCGCAGACACTGCTGGCAATTGGAGCAACTTTAGCTCGCTGTGGCTCGATCTCGGGGTGGCGCTACGCAGGGCGACCGCTTGGCTTGTCCAGACGCACGGGGCGTCCCTCTCTCTTGAGGACATGGTACGACTGTATAGGGAAAAATTCTCGATCCTCGCTGACCACGCCGAGTTGGTCTTCTCCGGAACCGAGCTCTCTCGTTTCAGAGATAGGATCTCCAGCTATCAAGGTCGGGGCGT
>JAFMIS010000208.1 GCA_017853915.1 bacterium | reverse complement strand
GGTACGCTCGTTATCCCAAGCAGGCTCATTCCCAGGATCATAAATAGCAGGTTACCGGAGCTCGTAGTCAGTTGTGCTGGATGTTCCCAATCAAAACGAGCAAAAGAGGCTCCTAGTCCGAGGGCTAAGGAAACGATGCCATGAGTCACGATTACCCCAATGAGTAGCGTGGTTACCACCAGCACAGGCTCGAGTCCTAGCGCGCATGCTCCTGATGAAAAGATCACCATCGCGATAAGGCTACACGGGAAAAACCAACCCCGGTATTTCGATCGGATGATATCACGAGACGTGATCGGCGCTGTCTGAAGCATCCAGAGAGTCGCGCCTTCGAGGGAGATAGAGGGGAATACGAATCGGGCCGCAAGCGACAATACGACCATTGAGCCGAGGATGATATTCGCTAAGATTAAAAACACGTCCCACACGCGCAGGACATCGGGACCTACCTGCGTAGGAGCTTCAATGCGGCTGAAGTTGTACAGATACAACACGCAGATTGTGAGCAGCAGCATAAGTTGCAGAGTGTGCGTGATTTCCCGACAGAAAGAGTAAAGGTCTTTGGTTATGAGAGCTCTGCTCTGCCTCGGGATAAAGCGCCCTAGAAATGCGCTGATCCGGCCGCCGTGGTGGGTGTGAAACCGTAACGGTGATTGGTTCGACTGAAAGCGCGACATTGTGCGGGGGAAGAGTGCCGCGAAAATACTGCGCGTAACAAACCAGGAGATATAAGCGATGGACCATACTACGACGAGCGAAAAGAGAGCTGCCTCGGCCATTCCATGCATCAACGATTCAATCGAGGTGCCAAGTACGTTCAGCGGCTTGAAGGGGAAATGTAAAGTATACGAGGCAGACATGTTCCGCACTTCTAGTACGCTAGGAGTCGATTCGACTACGAGGTGTTCCGACTGGAGGCAGAAAAATAGTAGCCCTATCGCGCAGACAGCGAGCAGCCCAAATGCCTGCCTACCGTAGTTGGCTGGTATAACGGCGGCGCATACAGTAGCCGCCAGAATTCCCATCAGCACGGCTGTTAAAAGCAATCCCCCTGTGAGCAGGGGAGTCAGCGCATAGTATGCGAGACCGGCATGGGAGAAGGCTCCGAAGCTAAGGTAGAGGGGGAGGGCGAAAATAAAAAGCATCCAGCCAGTGGCCAAAAAGATCTCCCAAACCTTACCGGTTAGAAACTGCTGTGGGGTGAGGGGGCTGGAGAGCCAAAAGTCTAAGTCTTTGGACGTATAGAGATTGCTAAGTGCGGCAACCGCCGCTGAAAAAAAGATCATGACGAACAACGCGCCGATAACTCCGGTGATAATCGGGGCCAGAGCAATTGGATGGCTTTCCGAGCGGGATGCCACCTCGTTCAGTGTGTTTTGCGAGCAGAACAACATGCCCAGCATCATCGCAAGGGTCGCCACTACGGAGGGGCTCTCACGCCATGCGAATGAGCCGCGCGGCAGGAAACGATTGAGGCATTGCAATACGTGTGGTTGCAGTGACATCGGCGCTAAAGCTGTTAGACAGGAGCGATAAGAGCGTCGAGACACGTTCTTCATAAAAGCCTCTAATGCGCGACGCTGGCGGTGGTAAGCTCCAAGAACATCTCTTCGAGACCCTCATCCGGGGAGCCGGCTGATTCCCTAATCTGATCGAGGGTGCCCTTGGTGATAATTGAACCTCTATGAATAATTGCGAGATGGTCAGCGATTTCCTCGGCAACATTCAGAGAGTGAGTGGAGAGAAAAACCGTCACTCCTGATTTCGCGTAACGCCGCAGGGACGCCTTAAACTCCCGTGCTCCGTGAGGATCGAGTCCCACCATTGGCTCGTCGACAATAAGTACCTGAGGCGAGTGCACCATGGCCGCGCACATCGCGATGCGTTGCCGCATGCCGTGTGAGTAGCTCTCTATAAGAGCATCTTGCCACGGAGTTAAAGAGTACTCATCGAGCACCCGGTCAATACTAGACTCGACTTGAGAGCGAGGTACTTTGTAGAGATCGCACACAAAGTAGAGCAGTTCCCGGCCAGTGAGTTTGGGGTATAGGTACGCTCGATCAGGAACGTAGCCTATGATCTGCTTGGCCTCGCGTGGTTGGGATTGGATGTCGAATCCTCCGATGTTGACTGTTCCGGACGATGGTTGAAGGATCCCGGCCATCATCTTTATTGTGGTTGTTTTTCCAGCTCCATTGACGCCTAAAAACGCGAAGATGCTTCCCGGGGGAATATCGAGAGAGACGTTGTGCACCGCCGCGAACGTTCCGTATTGCTTCGAGACATTTGACAGCTTTATCATCTGAACGGCTCTGCGGTAGAAGTTGGTTCTGTACTCTGGCAGGGTGATGAAAGGTCTCTCGAGCGCGAGCGCCGGTCGCGGAAAAGCCCTTACGGGTAACCGCGATCGGTGGAAAACTGTTCGAGAGCTATTCCCACCATCCTTGTAGTAAGATGCTCACAGTCCCCGCGGCGGTACACTGTTAGAGGCCCTGGAGAAAACCTTACAAAACCCCTGTATAATTAATCGGTTAGTGGAGAAGTGCTGGAATTGTGGATGCCTTATCGGACGCTATTAACCGCCGTGGAATCAGATTAGTTTTCATGGGGGTGTGTGGTAGCGGGAAATCAACCATTGCTGAAGAAGCGGCTCAGTATCTTGGCTGTGGCCCCGTGATCGAAGCCGATTCGTATCACTCACCTGAAATGAAAGCGAAGATGAGAGCTGGCATCCCTCTCACTGACGAAGATAGATGGCCATGGCTTGAGCGACTAAATGAAGCGATGAGGACCTCCCAAGCGTCTTGGACAGTAGTGACATGTTCCGCGCTTCGGCGTGCATACCGGGAAAAGCTCGCGCAGGGTTTGGAAGATACGGTGCGATTTATATTTCTGGATGCCCCACAGAGTGTCATCGCCTCACGGCTTGCCGTGCGAAGTCATGAGTATATGCCAGCATCTCTGCTTGAGAGTCAGTTCCGTACTTTGGAGCGACCCCAGTCAGATGAGCCGGTGATAACAGTATCAGTTGCTGGTAGCACAGAGGAGACTCTTCAAGTGATCTATCAAACGCTTGACGCGTTACGCCAGCTTGACTGCCTCTAGCAAGCAGAGTGGCTTCGATTGCGATTTGAAAAGATACTCGAATTCAGTCGCTATATTTTGGTGCATCCATGGGCTATTCAAGAGATCGGTGGAACGCTTGACCACGTCCCATTCGGGAGCGCGCACCATTTCAAGCGTAGAGCTAAAGTATTCCTGATGATCGGTCTTGTAACGAAGGAATCCACCAGGTCGTAAAAGTCGATGCATCGTAGAGATCATCTCATCATTAAGGATGCGATTTTTAAGCCAGCGTCGTTTGTCCCATGGGTCAGGATAGTTGACGAAAAATCCAGCGACCTCACCATCGTTGAAGAGCTCCTTAATGCAGCGCGCGTCGGTACGCAGAACCAGCACATTAGTAAGTCCGAGGCGTTCGGCCTTCTCCCCCGTTTTAAAAGCGCGCTTAAATCTAATTTCCAGTCCTATGCAGAGGATTGATGGGTTCTGCTCCGCGAGTTTCAAGAGATGCATACCTGAGCCTGAGCCGATCTCCACGTAGCACCCGTCGAACCGGACGCGCTGCTCATCAATCATGGCCTTCGACTGTATTGGCGATTCCCGGTCGTTCTCCGCGACGATGATACCGGGCTTGGTCTTGACCATCTGTATGTATTGATTCTCCCAGGACATACGCTCCGTTATACCTGAGTAAGGGTAGCTATTCAAATTGCCTGAGGACAAAAGGGGAAGCTCGGTATTGGCCCCACGGACTGGATGTAGCATTTTCCAGAACTGGTTCCAAAAATAGCTTCGTAGCCAGGCTGCTGAGATGCTCGGCGAGGCAAGGAAAACAAGCCAAGAAAACGGAGGTGTATCCGTTGCAATGCACTGAGGATTTCTTCGCGAAGTTTGACGAAGTCGCAACCTGCATCTCGTCAGCCGCGTCAAAAGATGTTGTTGAAACTAGTTCTAGGAACATCGCATGGTTTTGACTGGCAAGCGACGACTGGCCTCGAGCGCCCTGCGGTGCAGAGAGCGAATTTTGCGAGCTGTTGGATTTCGCGACGAGCCCAATTGATGCGTGGCTGCCGAGAACAGCCTATTTGCCAAGAGACCGGAACGACGAATGGTTACAAGAGCATGTCTATATCGATCGCGACTCTCTTTGAAACGTTCAAGAGAACAGCTTACGAGGGGGCGAGAGCAGGTAATAACGCCTTTTGGTAGAGCGAAGCTCTCACGCAGGACATGAACAAACGACACTCTAAGGTCTGTCTCAACTCGTTCCAAGTGGGCAAGAAGAGACTCCCGTGCGGTTTGATCCGAGATCTGACTTTGTGCCTGACGAATGAGCCGCTCCACGGCGTGAGTTGTGTATTCAAAAAGCTTTTGGGCCTCTCCGTCTGACGAGATTACTTGAGATACGCGCGAGGAGCGGGCGCAACTGCCGTCGAGGATCTGACTCTGCACAGAAGCTGTTAGCTTCACAAAGTCACCCACTTCCACCTCTACGATAGGTTTCGAAAGAGCTAAGTTATCGGCGCTAAATGATAAAACATATGAGGACCCCAGTGGAACATCGGTAAAAATGAATGAGCCCTGCGGGGTTGTCATAGTGCTTCGAGCGTACAGATTGGAGGCGCTAAGCGCTTGCTGTGCTGGATGATCAATCGAAGCAATTAAGGGACCCTGCGCCCCCAATTGCTCAAGGTACACCGCGATCGCCTCACTTGGTGCGGCACCGTTAGCCAGAGTAATAACACCCTGAATGGCAGTGGCATCCTGCCCTCGATACACAGATGGTACGGTAGGAATTGGTTGAGGAGTCTCAGTTGGTGTTGGCGTGTTAGTTGGAGTAGGAATGGATGTGGGAATCGAGCATACGCTTGGCTGGTGCGAGCAGCTATAGCCAGGCTCAATCACTCCGGTGCTTGAGCACCCATCACCGCTGGTGGAGTTCCCATCATCGCATAGTTCCCCGTTGTTTATTATGCCATCGCCCAGATACTCAAGGATGCAGGAGCCTGAGCAGCCATCGCCATTAATCAAGTTGCCGTCGTCGCAACGCTCCACGCCAGATGTAGGCGATGTGTAGATATATCGCTCTGTAGTCGCTCCATTTAAGCGAACCGTCGCAGCCAAGGAAGCACCATCAGCCGAT
>JAFMIS010000207.1 GCA_017853915.1 bacterium | reverse complement strand
GGCACTCCAAGGGGTCTATCTCATAAATGCGCTTTATGCACGCGGCCCATCCACTCTTACGGAACTCTCTCCTGTAATCGCTCTCGTGTTCTTCGGGAGGAGGAGGGGAGAGCTTGGCGCGTTCGCCTCTGCGTCTGCAGGAGTAGCGACCGTAGTATCGTGTACGTTATCCGTCCAGCGGTGCCGTCAGGAGCTCAATCTGGGCACCGTCACATCACCAACCGCTTCCCCAAACCAAATTCGGTCGCCAGTGCGGAGCACTGCTGCTGACTCAAGAATCTCAAGCTGACTGTTCCCTCTCCACAACACCACTTTTTCGCTTCCAGGAATCCCTGGAAATGCGCTTACGCGCATGTAGAAAGAGCCGTCGTCTCGGAAGTCTTTGCTTAAGACTTTCGCGCTGCAGTGGACTCGACTCACGGTCCCGTCAAGGTTCGGCACTCCTGCTCGGCCTAGCAGCACCGTCTCTCCCGGCTTTGCAACTGCGAGCATGAGTGCAAGACATTCGCCCGGCGCAAGCGGTGCCCGCTGAACTTTGCTCGGAATCTGAACCGCACAGGCTCGCCCGAGGTACAGCACGTCGCCTGAGCGAGCCACTATGGGGCCCTGCAACGGCCCGTGAAGCAGCGGCTCGCTACCCTCCACAGGGTACCAACGGCAGAAGAGCGAATTGCTCGGCTTGATACCTGGGTACACCTCCACCGTGGGACATCCAGCTGAACGGTGAAACGTGACAAGTGGGCGCGCCTATCTCCAATAAAAAGCCGAGCGCTCGGCATGAGGGGTTCCCTCTGCGTCGAAGAAGATAGACTCGCCGGGGTTCATGGCGCCAAGCACCGCCTCAACCCGTTCGGCAGCCCTCGTTTTGAGGCCAGAGAAGCTGTTCAAGAAGGATTGCTGAAGCGGGGCCTCCTCCTTCAGCTTTGCTGGCGGCTTCTGCAAGCTTGAGTCTGGCACTGGTTCGTTTTGCATTATCGGGCTTTCATGCGCTGGCTAACTAAAGCGCTTACGACGCGCAAGGATATGCTGTTACTCAGGGGATGCCATGAGCCGAGACATGCGGACGAGACTCGCCCGTCGTCGGAGAGGACTGTCAGGGGAAGACGAAGTGGCTACGTTCGACTACAGCTCCGGAGCTCTACACTTGGGGGTGCTTGGTTTTCCAATTTCGCAATAGTCCCCGGCAGCGTCCGCAATTCCCCTCTTCTGTGTTCCTCTTGTTCCCCTCTGAGGTTAAACCCCAACTGCTCGTTGCTTAGATGTCGCGCCGTTTCTCGCCTTCAAGCAGATGGGATTGAAACCACAGAGGACTGAGAGGAGCTCAGAGGCGGGCTCAAGATTCGTTTGAAATAATTAGTTGATGGATTTTCTGATGTCGCACAATTTCTCGGGGCCGGGGATGAGCGTCTGGAGAGTTTAGGGGCTAGTCAATCGAGATATGCACAACCGACATAATCTCGACTTCCTGCAGCCCTTTTGGGGAGTGAAATGTGACTACATCCCCTTCTTGTGCCTTGAGAAGCGCCCGAGCGAGCGGCGACTGCCAGCTGATTCGGCCGCGCGAGACGTCGACCTCATCTATGCCAACAATCGAGTACGTGCGCTCACTGCCGTCTTCGTACCGCAGCGAAACAGTCGCGCCGAACTGGATGTGCGCGACTTTGACTTGAAGAGGGTAAGCGCCTATCAACGGTCTCGCACACCTTTCAGCGCATGTAGCCATAGAGCCATGAGGACCGCAGGCGCATTACTTACTTTGGTACGGGGTCACTTTAGTCGCCGCCGTAACTATGCAAAAGTATTATAGCAGGCGAGTGCAACGAACCCCGGGGAAAGTAACCCCGTACCAGAGAAGGATACGAGTAGCGTATCCTCCTAGCAGTTGTTGCCGAAATCTCGTCGGCACAATCGTAGCCCCTACGTATCTGACGTTTCTGCATTTTTGCCGAAACACCCATCCTCGCCATAAGTAGCTTTTTCTACCTTGCTACCTTACTGGATACGGGGAGACGTAATCTCCCTGCAGGAGATAAGCGAGTCGAATTGATGTCACGATTTAGCATTTAGAGTGGATGTCGGAGTTGTTATGGGAAGCATGAATGTAGTGATGAGAAGTCCTGGTACTGAGGGTGGTTCGCCGAATACCCCTGATAACGCGGGGGCACGTCCGGCCGCGCATACTGACGCTGGATTAGATGCGCTTAAAATGCCTGAAAAAAGCGATGGCAGGGAAACTTTCCATGGAGAAATAATTGAGGTTCCAAAAGATGCCGTACAGGCGACGCTTCTCCAAGCAATGCATCTTGAGGAGCAGGGAAAGTTAGAGAATGTATTTGGACCTTCGCTCGGAGACTTTATTCAGCGACACAAGCGCATGCAACAAGTAGCAGCGGTTCGGGCTGGGGACGTCGAACTAATAAAGATTCTTGAGCAGCAAGATGACGCCTTTCGGTTAGAGAACATAACCCGCCGCTACAATTCAGAAGAGATGCTCCACGAGTTAAAGAGCATTATTGCATCAGGGCAAGTTCTTCGCGCGAACGATTGTGCTTGGTTTGCGGCTGAGTGCTTAATGTCTCGGCAGCCAGCTCCTGTACTTGAGGCAGCGATTGAAGCGTTGGAGTTAGTGTCTCAATTTAGCTATGGGGCAGCACACCGATTGATGAGTGCGGATCCCGTGGTGCTGGCTGCCTCCGGAGAGGGGCGCCCCGATCTGCTTGAGCGGTTAGCCGTGATTAGGGTACGGGCAGCGATGAGCGACGCTGGAAAAGAGATTAAGGAAGACAGCGATTCGCGAGAGCCGGAGTATTATCGAGAGCCGTATAATTATGATAACATAACCCTAGCTGACTCGCCAATTGGGGTGTTGCTCCGCGATATAGGCGCGAGGTTTTCTAGGGGTGAGACCGTAGGCGCTGTTGCCAGGGCGACGTTAGCGGCTCCGCTTTTTGTAGCGCGGGCTGCCGCGGGAGTCGCTGAAGTGTCGGGGCTGTGGATTGCCGCCCTTGCGTTTCCGACTTGCCCAGTTACGTTTTGGTTTGGTATGGGAGTTGGCAGTGTAATCGGTGCTTTCGCAGGAGGCTTTGCCCTCATTGGGCTCGGGGTTCTCGGCGGATATCTCACGCAGAGGTGCTGTCACAACGTCCGTTGGCTTCTTGGCGACACCAAGAAAACCTGGGAGCAGTCATTGCCAAACGGAGAGTATCGGTGGAACCTTTAGAGCTTCATGAGAGCTTCAACTGACGAAGAAGTAGGGGGTGCATGCTGAGCATGCCCAGGTATGACCGCAAGCTCAACTCCATCCTCTTTCGGGCGGCTTGGGGAGCGCTCCCCCAAGCCGCCCGAAAGAGGATGGTGTTAAGCCGTCGAAAGGAACACCTACTTGTGAGTAAGGCGCTACCCATATTCTGGGCCCCGCACTACTTCTGCGCATGTAGCGACTTATCACTTTTGTGCGAGGCTTATGATTTCAGCACTCATTCTGAGGTTTGAGGCGTTCATTGCTAAGACGATCGATCGCTTTTTTATAAGTAGTTGAACTGTGGTGGCTGTCCGGTCCTCATTGTGCCGAAGTGGGTCAAGCGAGGGTCGAAATGAGAGGTTTGTAGCTCCACGCTCTGGTTTCAAGGCTCCAAAGAGAGGGGGAAAGGCTGAGCTAAGTCGCGAGAAATAGCATGTCACATACACACCTGCCTTTCCGTCTCAGAGGAAGCGGGTTTTAGAAGTCATCAGGTGACGGCTCGAAGGAGTCGTAGGAGGGGATCTCATCGACAGCCTCTACAGTATCGATGAACTTAGGAATAGGAGGAGGAGCCTGAAAGTCTGGGATACCTTGAGCCTTCATGATGTCCTTGATTGAGTGCGCGTCTTGACACAAGTAGATTCCTATCCTTGATCGCCGAGCCCGAAGAGTTTAGGCGATCGCTGCAAGAGTAATAGGCCCGCACACGATCTTTACGGATAATTCAAGAGGACAGGACTGCCGTTTTGATCTTGCAGCTGAGCGAATTTCTGATCGCCGCAGTTCGGAGAGGTTCTTCCTACCGCAAACCGTCCGAAGGGGCTTCCACTACAACCATCGGTGCCGACTGAGTCGAAAGAACCGTTTATATTGTTTGCTCCGATAATCGGCGGGTTGGCACCACAATTTCCAGCCCCTGCCCATCCAGCAACTCCGCTACCCCAGACGCATGAGGTGGAAGCGGCGCCTAATTTGTATTTCGCGGTGTTTATTGCCTGACATTGGATTGTAGCTGTAGATTTGTCACTATAATCTGAGCCAACCATCAATTCGTTCGCGCCGCAGCTATTAGTTCGGCTGGTGACGGCTCCTGTTAATATGTCCGATGACGGTAGTGGGCAGCAGATGAAAGAGTACGCAGCTCCGTTAGAGGTGGTAACCGCCGCGAAGTTACTCGGGCATCGCCCATAACCGGCTGAATGATTATACACGCTCCCCTTGTACTGAACCTGGTCTGCGCTTCTGAATACGCATGAGGATGGGTTCCATGTCTGTGTCGTGGGATCTGGAGTACTTGTAGGGGTTAGGATCGGTGTGTTGGTTGGAGCGGCAGTGACGGTCGGAGTTGGTGTATTCGGTATCTCCTCACTCACCATCTGAGCAAGTGATTCAGGAGTGGGGCGCAACAGCGAGCATAGAATCAATGCGCAAAACCCAAGGGAGAACGATGTTGCATAATTCATTAGGCGAACTGAGGAGATATCAAATGAATTCATGCCTTCCTCGATAAAGAAAATTGGTGGAGTTTTTCAGTTCCCACACTGGAGGTCGACTTAAAAAGAGATGGACTTTAGAAGAATTTCACATGAGGAATCTACTTGTGTCGTAGATTGCTAAGACGATCGATCGCTTTTTTATAAGTAGTTGAACTGTGGTGGCTGTCCGGTCCTCATTGTGCCGAAGTGGGTCAAGCGAGGGTCGAAATGAGAGGTTTGTAGCTCCACGCTCTGGTTTCAAGGCTCCAAAGAGAGGGGGAAAGGCTGAGCTAAGTCGCGAGAAATAGCATGTCACATACACACCTGCCTTTCCGTCTCAGAGGAAGCGGGTTTTAGAAGTCATCAGGTGACGGCTCGAAGGAGTCGTAGGAGGGGATCTCATCGACAGCCTCTACAGTATCGATGAACTTAGGAATAGGAGGAGGAGCCTGAAAGTCTGGGATACCTTGAGCCTTCATGATGTCCTTGATTGCCCGCCGTCGCTTCGCTATGGCGAGGT
>JAFMIS010000206.1 GCA_017853915.1 bacterium | reverse complement strand
CCACGATCACTGAGCCACATCGCATCCTCGCAACCACGCCCTCACTGATGAGCGTAGGCGCTTTTCGACCCGGAACATTCGCTGTGCTTATAATAATATCGCTCTTCGAGAGCTTATCATCGAGCCCGGCCTGGAGCTTTCGCTTAGATTCCTCGGAGAGCTCCTTGGCGTAGCCCCCTTGACCGCTCCCCGACTCACCAATATCGATCTCGATGAATTTTGCTCCGAGAGACTGAATCTGCTCTTTAACCTCTGGCCGCACATCGTAAGCTTCAACGGTTGCTCCAAGCTTGCGAGCAGTAGCTATCGCTTGAAGCCCCGCGACCCCTGCGCCGAGGACCGTGACTTTTGTTGCTTTTGCTGAGCCCGCCGATGTCATCATCATTGGGAAAAACCGCCCGTAATGGTTTGCTGCCTCGAGAACTGCTCGGTAGCCCGCTATACCTGCCTGCGAGGAGAGAACATCCATCGCCTGGGCCCGCGAGGTGCGCGGTATCGCTTCAAGGGCAAGCGCGTCAATTTGACGTTGGGCAAAGCTCTCTAAGAGCGATTCGTTCCGAAATGGCTCAAGGAGTGAAACAAGCATCGAGCCTTGGCGAAGCGCTGAGACCTCATCGTCTTTCGGTGGAGCGATCTTAGCGACGACGCGTGATGACCATACTTCGGATCTTTCAACCAGCGAAGCTCCCGCCGCCTCGTAATCCTGATTCTGAAATCCAGCCGCTACTCCAGCGCCACGCTCAATCGCTACGTCAAATCCGAATTTCAGCAATCGCTTGACCGAATCAGGAGTCGCCGCGACGCGCGTTTCACCAGAACCTGTCTCTCTTGGAACCCCAATTGTTATCCCCATCTTCATAACCGTAGTAATAGCCTGCCGGGAGATAGCACGGAGCGTGGCAATCCCGGCCCACACTTATGCGTCTTGTATCCCCTAGTGTGAACTTTCGGCGGTGTAAGTAGCTAACTTTAGCGAAGCTAGTCGGGAACAACGCGAACACACCAAAACAAAACAGCGGTTATTTTTCGATGTCTTCGATACGTATCTCGTTACGGGCATCTCAACACGGGTAAAATCCACTGAATCCGATATGTTGTAGCAGTCTCGGATAGTCTTAACAATGCTCTCGCTACGCACCCTCACATAGTTATGCGGGTTAAGAGTTCTCGGGGCTAAGCCGCTCAAGGCGAATGGCATTATCGGCGGCAGGGAGGACTTTAAAGATCTCAACCTTGTTTTCACCCGCCTTAAAAGCTTTATCGAGCACAAAGAAAACGAAGTTCCCGGCGTATGCAGTTGAGGGAATGAGCCTGGCAAAGCTCTGAAGTACCCCGTTGATAGCAACTGCGACCTCATCCCCGGCTTTTAGGTCACTCCCAATCACTACTCCCTGTAGGTTGCATGGGCACACCCCACTCCTTGGATCGTATCGAAGCACTCCATGTACGCGATTCGGATCCGGCTTTCCATTTCTGGCGTGGAACACAAAGGTAGAGCTAGATACTCCAACAGCAAAATCACTTACCGGCCGACCCAAGAGGTCGCTGTGCGGGCCAAGATAGTAGGGGTTGTATGGATTAGGTGATGCGTACCCCTCAATTGTATACTTCCAATCAATCGTCGCGCGCTTTCTATCTACCGAGGGAGAAAATGAGATCACCTGCCCCTCTAATTCATGTTTCTTGCGCTCCGATTCCTCCTCGGCGTTCTTTTTAGGAATTCGCCCTACCAGGAGCAACTGCTCCGTTCGATCCTGGTCAGCCTCGGTAAAAAGTGATTTGCCATCAAACTGGATGTCATAGTCCAATCCTAAGAGCGCAAGAACCGTCGGCACTACATCCATCGTCTGCGCGCGCTTACTACTTATTCCCCCCATGCCGACGCCGGGACGTTTTATGAACAAGGGAATGCTCATAACATCATCGTAGAACGCCTCGTTACTCACATCTCCGCGACGATGGGTTCCAGGCTGGAACGATATGCCATGATCAGCTACCGCCACCAACACAGCTTGCTCGTATATGCCCAGCTCCTTAAGTCGAGCGATGAACTCGCCCACCAATCGATCGGTCGCTCCCAACTGGAGCAAAAATTGTTGGTACGAAACCTCTCTTCGAGCCTGATCATCTACCCACTGATCCCGTACATATCCCTGCATCACTCCGGGCGCGTACATCCGACCCGATGGCACGAACTGATGTGGCATATGAGGAAGAATAATGTGGGCGAAGATGAAGGGCGGCTTCTCTCCGGGGGCCTTAAGACCCCTCATAAAGCGCTTAAAGCTCTCGACTCTATCCCCTCGACTGAAATTCGGCGCGTCCCAATCCACCGTGGTGTCTTCCCAAAAATCTCCCCACTTCCCGTCGATGGTGGGCACTCCCAGGTCGAGATCCTCAGGCACTATGTAATTCAAGTATACCGCCGCAAGATCTGAGAGCATAAACGTGAGGCGACCACGCCAACTGGTTTGCTTCGTCTTTCTCCTGCACAAATCATCGGGGCACAATCGCGTAAAAGGCTCATACGCTGCAATCGCGTGGCTTCTTCCAAGAATCGTAAAGAGGTTCGCAGGATAACTCTCGGCTGTTGGAAGTTGTTTCAGCGATCGCGGCATCCGCCCCGAGAGGATCGCGGGAAGAGCAATCGGAGTAAACTGATTTACGGCAGCCGCGTTTTGAAACCATGTCGCGTCTTTCACCAGCGCCGCGAAATTTGGAAAACGCTCCGCGTCGATCTGAAGATCTCTGTTAAGCAATCCATTAAGCGGGAATTCGTCAAAAATGAGAACAACGACAGGTGTCGCGCTGCTCTTTGTGTACCCACTCTCTAGCCGCTCGTGACGCGGAAACAAAAGAGTCCCGATTCCATCGCTAAGAAAAAAATTACCTACCGACACTCCCGATAGGATCGCCAGAAACGCCAGCCATTTTCTCGCCGGGACAAACCGAGCAACGCACGCCGAGACCGAACTTCCGATAGCGACGGAGAGCGCAAGGATCTTCCATCCACTCAAACCTGAGGACTCCAAGAGGGGAACGATAATGATAGAAATTAACAGCGCGACAAAGACAGAGTGCACAAAGCGTGAGAAAGCGGCTCCGAGTACCCGAGCACACCCCTCAAGGGCGAGCAGAATAAGTGGCGGGACTACCACGACTATCGCGACCAAACTCACTATATCGACGGGGATGGCGCGTCTGTTAACGAAAAACTCCGGTCCTTCGCGCAGTATATTAAGAAGGGGAGAGCTTGCGGCCAATCCTGTAAGAGCCACAAGCTGAAGCGTGCGTTCGATCAGACCTGATCGTTGAGTGCAGGTATTCACTTAATCCTACGCGGCTCTCATTAAGTATATTGTACGACTGGATTCCGGAACCGAAATAGCGCGCTCAATCCTAAAGTGCTTAGCAAAGGCACGCTCAAATCCCTCCTGCGTGTAATCCGGAAAGATATCTTTTCGGGATGCCAGGAGTTTCTGAACTTGAGAGTCGACTTTGGGAACAAACTCAATAACAAGAGACTTGCCGCACGCGGCGAAAAACGTGGCTAGCTTATCAAGGGGTACGTTATTTGAGATCGCGAGGTGATGAATGAGCGCCAGAGCCAATACAAGATCCGCAGGCCCCCGGTCCAGGAGAGAATCCCGCTCCGTGTGTGCCCATCCAAGAGCTGGAGACGGATTTGTAAGATCGACGATGAGCGGAAGCATCCTCTCATTCTTATCCTTGCGACACGCGAGGTAATTCTTCTCAACCGCGCTTGGGTCAACATCGCATGCAACTGTATACGCACCATGAGCAACAGCCCGACGGCTAAAGAGGCCTGTGTTAGCGCCAAGGTCCCACGCCAAAGACGGGCGCACGATCTGAACGAGCTCGTCTACAATCTTCTCTTTCTCTGAGAGTGCTCGCGTAGAGTAGTTCGTATCCTCGTAGTAATCCGCCCACTCCGTTCCACCGGGATTCCACCGCAGGCTCCTGACAGAGCTTCGTAGGCTATCGAGAATCCCCAAGAGCGCCGTTCGGCTCACGGAACGCGCGGGCCTGGTTCTGCCAAGGCCAGCTGCGTTCGCGTACTTACGCTGAGAACGCGCATGGAGATGAATGTGGATCAAGTGAGAGAACTTAAACCAAGAACGTCGCGGCAAAATAGCGCTCGCCAAGGAGAGCGGGGTGCCGTTGATGAAAGGAACTCCGAGTGTGCGCAAATTCACATCTCGCTCAGCTATTAACGCAAGTGGCGCGAGGAAGTGTTGGCAAAACTGTTGGTAGGCTACCCATGGCGAGCCCTCAACGTAACGCTCAAACGAGAGAGTGTCGATGAATACGGGTCGTGAGCCAACGAACTGCACGTTAAAGGCGCTCGCGTCTTTGAGGGTCAACCCGTGACGAAGAGCCTCAAGTTGAACATCGAGGGTCAGGAGCGCGGCGTCCTGAAGCTGCGAAAAGGACCACTCGTATGGATACGAGATGAAAGGAATAAGTTCAGGTTTGATGACGCGATACGCGTCTGAGGTCGCCGGCTGAATACTTACCTCGTGGTGAGGAACAAGGGCGCCTTTCTTACACAACACGTCATAAAGGCCCGAAGACATTAAGGCATCGTATTCGTCGCGATATCCAAGGTTAACTTGACGATACAGAACGCCATCGGCGTGAAACAGAAACCCGCTCGGATCCCGAAACGATCCGCTGACTACTTCGGCTTCAAGCATCGGAGGTGCTACCCTTTTTTCCGAACAAACGAGACACGTACGAGACGAGCGCTCGTAGGTAGCTCTTAAGGGTAAAGATCGCGCCAAGCACACCCGCGACAACAACTTGCAACACTACGCTACCTGTTCCTGGATCAAGATAGGCGTGAGCATGACTTGGAGTAGCCACAATAATGAGCCCTACAATGAGGACACCAAGAGAACTAATAGGAGCTGGTTGATTCTTGTTCATGTCTGTTTTTTTTGTTTATGGAGAGCGACGTTTGATGTTTATCACCCCAAGCTGCTTTAGTAAAGCCAACTAGACCACACGGGGGACACCATAAACAAAACTAAGATGTTGATACTAATGGTTTTTTCACCTTGCGCACGGGCCGGTGTTGGCAAGCTCTATGATTCCTCTCGCGAGAAACTTCTACCTCCGCGCCGGGTCGTAGACTAGCATAGAGGGGGGGCGAAGAGACGTGCGCCTATCGTAAGGACCTCATGCAAACAAAGATTCTCATACTGCTTGGACCAAATTTAAACCTTCTCGGTACC
>JAFMIS010000205.1 GCA_017853915.1 bacterium | reverse complement strand
AGCACGTCATGGCCGAGCCGGCCCGTCTGCCGCTGCGCGCAAAGTGTAGGTTTGAGGCTGGGAGTCGAGAAAAGATCCTGAAGGAATTTGAGGAAGATCTCGCATCGACCAAGGTGAACGTTATTCGAGCTGAGGTGACAAAGATTCAAAAACTCGAGGAGGGTTTTGAGATCCACTATCAGGGACAAAAATGCACGGCGAAGCATGTCATCCTCGCTGTTGGTGTTCAAGGCACTCCACGTAAATTGGGTGTTCCGGGAGAGGAGCTGCCACATATCGCCTACACGCTGGCAGATCCAGGAGCTTTTAAAGGGCGCAACATCATCATCGTCGGAGCAGGAGACGCGGCGATAGAGAACGCGGTCGCTCTCAGTGAGCATAATTCCGTATCACTGGTTAATCGTGGTGGTGAGTTTGCTCGAGCCAAGGATGCCAATACTCGACTGATTTTGAATGCTATCAGCAGTGGCAAGATTCGATGTTTCTATAACGCGACGGTTGCGCGGATCGAGAGCTCGACAACTCATCTCAATACTCCCGAGGGAGAAGTCGCCATCCCCTGCGATCATATCATAGCGCGACTTGGAGGAATTCCTCCCCGAAAGTTTCTGGAATCGATCGGGATTCAATTTCCGAACTCAGAAGCGTCGGCGGTGCCAGTTGTGAACGACCGGTATGAATCGAATGTTCCAGGCTTGTTTATTATAGGCGCGTTGATCGGCTATCCCTTGATTAAACAGGCTATTAATCAAGGCCACGAGGTTATTGAGCATCTGCGTGGACAGCCGGTCGAGCCAGCCGATCAGCCTTTGTTGGAGGAGCGATTTCAGCACCTCCCCGGTAGTTTTAAAGAAAATTCTCCAAAGATCTCGGCTAACCTTCCCCTCTTTAAAGATCTAAGTTCGCCGCAGCTTCGTGAGATGTTGATTGACTCGCATCTGCACCTCAAGCAACCAGAGGAGATCATTTTTAATAAGAACGATTATACTGACTCGTTCTGGAGTATTGTTGAGGGCTCAGTAGAGATTGAGATTGACGCCACTCGACGAGTGAATCTTTCGCGTGGGCAATTCTTCGGCGAAATGGGACTTCTCTCCGGCCGTCGCCGAGTGGCAACAGTCCGCGTCGCGGAGCCAAATACTCTACTGCTCGAGACTCCCCGTAAGCAGGTGTTGAAATTATTGGCTTCGGTAAATTCCGTTCGTCGCGCGCTCGATGAGCTTTTTATGCTCCGCGCGATGCAGACTTCTATCTTTCCCGACGCGCCGCGAGAATTGCTCGAATCGTTGGCCAAGAAGGCCACCATCAAGAGTTTCAAGAAAGGCGAGGTGCTCTTCAAAGAGGGAGATGTTGGAGACGTCATGTACGTCATTCGTAAAGGCTCGGTTAAGGTATCTCGTCAGAGCAGGCAAGGCGTGGACGTCGCGCAGGCATATGTGCCGGCCGGACATATTGTTGGAGAGATGGCGATTGTAGAGCAGGGCCCCACGGCGCGTTCCGCGACGGTAAGCGCGGCGGTAGCGTGCGAAACGATCGCTTTGCAAAAGGCTGATGTGCACGACCTCTTCGCGCAGTACCCCCAGGTGCATGCGCGGGTGACCAACGTCGCGGATGAGCGCCGGATCCAGAATGCTGTCGCAGATTGGAGCGAGGACTCGGCCTCGATTTTCGAATTTATGATGAGGGAGGGGCTCACTGACGCTGAAAACGTGCTCCTTATTGACTCGGATCTCTGTGTCGGATGCGACAATTGCGAAACAGCATGTGCGGCCACGCACGGCGGTTATTCACGCCTTGATCGCAAAGGTGGAAAAAGTTTCGCGTCGATTCAGATTCCGATCTCGTGCCGGCACTGCGAGAACCCGTTGTGTATGCTCGATTGCCCCCCGGATGCGCTCACTCGTATGCCAAATGGTGAAGTGGTCATACGGGATTCGTGCATTGGGTGTGGTAATTGCGTTAGTAATTGTCCGTATGGCGTTATCAAGATGGTTTACGACTCTGTGGATACGGGGTGGTCGTTGCGGTCTCTGTTAGGACTTGGAAAGAAGGAAAAGGGGCCAGCCAAGGCCGCCAAGTGTGATATGTGTCGAGACCTGTCAGGCGGGCCGTCCTGTGTGCGAGCGTGTCCGACCGGAGCCGCGATGCGAGTGAACTCCGCGCGGCTGGTACAGATAGCGGCTTCTAAGAGGATTGAATAGCGTGAAACAGGAAACGGTCATCAGCTACAGGAACTTTCGCTGGCTATGGCTGACGCTGGTTGGTCTCTGCGCGTGTTGCGTTGTCTATGGGCTCAATGACCCCCCAGGTGGAAGGAACGGAGGAACCGTCGTTGGTTACACGTTCGGAACGATCGCGACGCTTGGAATCATTTGGTTAATGGCGTACGGCGCCCGAAAACGAGCGTACCATTCATCGCTTGGTACGGTTGAGGGTTGGTTGGCGGCTCATATCTGGATAGGAATCGGGTTGTTGTTGCTCGTGCCTCTGCATGCTGGCTTTAGTTTTGGTTTTAATGTGCACTCCGCGGCGTACGTCTTCATGGTGTTGACGATCGTGTCAGGAATATGGGGGATAGCGAATTACGCCACGTTAGCGGGAAGAATTAGCGCGCATCGTGGTGGTATGAAGGACGCGGCGCTTGTTGAGCAGGTTGAGTCGTTCACCACGCAGATTGAGGCTCTGTGCGCCGCGAAAAGCGAGGCGTTTTTACACATTCTGAATTCGTTTGATTTTTCCTTTCGGCCCGGACTTCGCTCGTTATTGCGCATGGCTGATATCCCTGTAGTGGATCAGGCCCGGGCGACGCAACTCATTCGTCATGTGCCCACCGCTGAGCATGATGATGCCTTAGCTCTGATCGGACTCCTTGACCAACGCTCCGACCTTGCCCGGCGCCTTATCGAGCAAGCGCGCGTCAAGGCGCTCCTCAAGGTGTGGTTGTACATCCATGTACCAGTGTCCATCGCTTTATGTGTGGCGTTGGCGATTCATATCCTCTCGGTGTTTTTCCTGCGGTAAGTCATGATATTTCGTCATATTCACAAGAGAGTAAATTCCAACGGTTCCACTGAAACTCTCATTAACGAATTTTCTGATGCGGAGATAACGATTGGCCGTGGAGGCCAATCTCAGATCATCCTCGCGAGTCATAGGATCGCCCTCGCGCACGCGACGCTCTCTTTTCGAGAGGGAAGCCTCGTTGTTACAGATCTGGGCTCAGCGACAGGAGTGCGACTCAATCGAAATCGAGTCGCGCGAGCGATTGTAAAGAGTGGGGATACGATATCTCTTGGTGATGTGTCGATTGAGGTTCAGATCGATGGAGATGTAGTGGAGCTGGTGAGCTCTATTGTGGCGACTCCGCAGGGGTCGGAGGCGGAGCGCGCCGCACGCGGCGTGTCTCGCTTGCAGATAGAGCAATACCTCCCCTTCATGCGAAGACTCGTGGTGGGTGTAGGTGTGGTTATGGTGAGTGCCACTCTCCTCTATCCGTTCGTGTTTAATAATTTCTCCTCATGGAGTAGTGGTCCGATATCAAGTTCGCATAAGTTAATCGAGGGCGATTGCCAGAAGTGTCATGCCGAACCTTTTCAGCCTGTGCGGGATAGGGAGTGTTTAACGTGCCACCAGATGACGAAGCACGCTAAAGATTTCGACGGATTCGCGGCCAAGCATCCGGGTCTAGAGATGAGGTGCGCTCAATGTCACATGGAGCACAACGGAGACCACGGACTGATTCTAAAAGATGCTGATTTCTGCGTGACCTGCCATGCATCGATGACAAAACTCAAGAGTGACGCGGGGATTGTAAATGTCCAGAGTTTCGCCCAGCATCCGGATTTTCGTATCTCAGTGAAGGATTCATCCGGAGTAGCTTCACGAGTGGATATCGGTGACACGGCGAGAGCTGTTGATCAATCCCAGATCAAGCTTAATCACGAGGTGCACCTCAAACCAAACCTACGGGGCAAAGATGGTCCGGTGACCTTGCAATGTAATAGTTGTCATCAACTCAATGACAGTTTTAAGGCCTTTAAGCCGATTAACTTTGATACTCATTGTCGGGATTGTCACAGTCTCGGTTTTGATGAGAGGTTGCCATACGCGCAAGTGCCCCACGGAGACGCGGAAGCTGTGTATCCGGCTCTTTTCACCGAGTACACGAAACTCTTTCTTCTCCATGAGGACGAGTCGATTCCGAATCGCTCAAAAGATCTCACGCGCATGATGCCTGCTGGAACAGGAGTGGCAAATCCTACGCCACGTCCTGTGGATGCCTCACTTGTAGCCTCAAGCGCGCGAGACGCGGAGCATGAGCTCTTTACTCGAACGGGGTGTTTTCTCTGCCACTCGTACGCTGAGAAGCCAGAGCAGGATCGAACAGATACGAACTCGCACTTTACGGTCAGCAAACCAAATATTCCGGACATCTGGTTCCCCGCCGCTCGATTCAGCCACGGGGCCCATGAGGAGTTTTCGTGCGAGTCCTGTCACGAAAAGACCCGTCAATCGACGAAAACAACAGATGTGCTCTTACCACATAAAAAGCTGTGCCAAGAGTGTCATAGCCAAGAGAAACGAGAGGGTTACGTTACGTCGGGGTGCGCTGAGTGCCACTCCTATCACGACGCTCTTGGAATTCCTCGTGAAAAGAAGCAGAGTATCGACGATTATCTGCGTTCTTTGACGAGGTAGAGAGGTCTCATGAAGTATCCAATCGTATCAGCGGTCGCCGTCGCGGCTTCAATCTCAATGCTTGTGGGATGCGGTGGTGGAGGAGGCTCTGGTGGAAGTTCATCCGGTGGATCGCCGAGCGCCAACTACGGTTGTGATGGTGGATGCGCGAATCAAACGCTATCAGCAGAAGAGGTCACCACAATACTACAGCAAGCAGTGACCGCGACGAGGGGTCTCGGTACAGCAGGAACGTTCGCGGTTGTTGATCGCGTTGGAAATGTACTCGCGCTATATCAAATGAGTGGAGCGACCTTGACGACCACTATCAACGGTCAGGTAGGGGCCTCGGGTGGTCTGGAAGGGGCCACGGTTCCAGCCACTCTCGCTGCGATTTCGAAGGCCGGCACTGGCGCGTATCTCAGTAGTCAAGGCAACGCTTTCTCGACTCGTACTGCTAGTCAGATTATTCAGGAGCATTTCCTCCCCGGTCAGGGAGATCAGCCGGGCGGGCCTCTCTTTGGAGTGCAGATCTCACAGCTTCCCTGCAGCGACATCACCCTTCAGGGTGGGATCGCGGGCCCACATCCTTTGCCTTTAGG
>JAFMIS010000204.1 GCA_017853915.1 bacterium | reverse complement strand
GGTTTCGGAAACCTCCAGCTTGATCTGTTGTAGCTTCGCGGAGGCATCCCGATCCTCAGCATGCGTGAATCTCGCGGCGGAACAGCACACGCACAGCAGCGCTATTCGGACAGCCCACGCCAAACTCTCCATCTCAATTCCCCTAGCCATCGAAGACTCTCGTTTCAGCACCCTGTCAGGAATCCCGCACGAATCGGCGAACCGCGAAGAAACTTCCTGAAACGCCAACCACCGCCCCAGCAACCAATATCACGAGTATGTGCCACAAAGGCATGTACGACATCGAGGGAACAAGAGCCTGCAGCGCCTCAGCCTTACTCAGAAAATTACGCGACGCGAGATACACCGCTGAGGACATACACAGCCCCACGATCGTCCCACTTAATCCCTGCACGAAGCCCTCAAGCATATACGGCATATAGATCGAAACACTGCGCGCCCCAACCAGCTGCATAATCTCTATCTCCATCCTGTGATTGTAGAGCGCCAATTTGATCGTGTTGGCGATGATGAAACCAGCTATGAGAAAGAGGAATACCATTCCGATAATACCCACCAGCTTCACGATACTTACAAGTTTGCGAAGCTGCAGCGCTCCACTTTTACTGTATCGAATACTCTCAACTCTCGGATGCAAGCCGAGCTTCTCCGAGATAGCGGAGAATAGAGATTCCGCGCTCTCAACTGATTGGAGGTGCACATTTATAGACGCCGGAAGGGGATTGTCCGCATCAAGCCCCTCCAGTATTGATGCCTCATCACCGAGCGCGCTACGAAACGCGAGCAACGCCTGAGTCTTGTCGGTGTACGAAACACGCAACCCTGGCCCGATCTGGCGCACGTGGGCCGAAATTCCATCGATGTCCGCCTGCGAAGACCCGTCCTTCAGAAAGACCATGACCATCAACTCCCCTGATTCGCGATACACGGCACGAGATGAGTTGTGAATAAACAGCGAGAAGAGCCCTAGAAGGAATACAGCGATCGAGATCGTTACGACGGTAAGCATGTGCGTTATGGGCGACCGCTTAACATTCTGCACCGCCTGATTAACGCAGTGACCGATCATCGCAATCCAAGAAACTCGATCAATGGACTGAGCCTCATTCCAGATCGCCGTAATACCGATCGGAGCTCGATTATCACCCGCGGTCATAGTGCTGCCCCCTTGAGACCACTGGCATGCACAAAGTCTCCTATCACTCGCCCCCGATCCAAGACCACAGTGCGCTTATTCAATTCCTCGATAATCGAGAGATTATGTGTCGCCACCACGACCGTCATTCCCGCCGCGTTCGCTTCAAGCAAGAGATCAAAGACTCGCCGACTCATCTCTTGGTCAAGATTTCCGGTCGGCTCATCCGCGAGAACCATCTTCGGTTTGTGGATAAGGGCTCGCGCAACGGCGACCCTCTGCTGCTCTCCTCCCGAGAGAGTCACAGGAAAAGCCTCAGCACGATCCTGAAGCCCCATGGCATGCAGAAGAAGCATCGCCAGCCGCCTCCGCTCTCGAACATTAACGCCGAGCACCTCTAGGCCGTAGGCCACATTATCAAGAACGGTGCGACGCGGAAGAAGCTTGTAATCCTGAAATATAACCCCAAGGCTTCGTCTGAGCTCGGCGACCCCTTCTCGTCCCACCGAGGCCAGATTACGCTGGTCCACCAAGACCTCTCCGTGAGAGCATTTTTCAGCACCAAACAACAGCTTAAGCAAAGTACTCTTCCCGGCTCCACTGGCGCCCGCTACGAAGAGAAACTCGCCTGGCTGCACCTTCAGGTCGATTCCTTTAAGGGCGGCCTGATCAGGGGGGTAGATTTTTGAGACTCCGTGCAGGTGGATCATACCCTAAAGCATCTTACAAACTATTCCCTTAATGACCCCTAGATAGTTCGATCGACGAACGATTTCGCCGATACCTGTTGCGCGGAGTTTTGCCTCCACGCTAAAGTTCCAGGGCAAGCAAACCCAAAGTGACCCCTCAGACAGATGTATCCCTTTTCGAGTCATGGTGCCAGGTATTCATTTTCGCTCCCTATTGTGGTGGCGTGTCTCCTGCTGGCCTGCTCATCTCGGCCTGCGCCGACGATAGTATCGATCGAGAAGGCAGCTTTGGAGGTCCAGCACTGTTCCAAACTGAGCGGTAAGAAATCGCCGATGGTGTACTCCTGCGATACGACGGACGGGCCCGTTTTTCTCTCTACCTTGAAGGATTGCTCGATTGGGGAGAAATTCTCGTTTCAGGCTACCACGCGGCAGCTCCTCGTTGGCTTGGTGGGCATGAAGATGATCTCCCAAACGCCTGTCAAACTCGGGCCCGTACCCGCTCTTCAATCAGTAGTACAGGGAACTATCGACGCCGAGCCTATCGTGATGTCTACCTTTACCTTTCGCAGGGGTTCATGTGTCACCGACATGATATTCTGGCGACCAGTCCCGAGTCCCGATCATGGAGACACCGCCATCACCAGCTTCAGTGATGACGTGAAACGGCTAGCGAACTCCCTTATCAGCGAGTCGCAATTAGGTGAGGACGTAAGTCGTGTCGCGAGTTAGATCGCACCTGCGCGCCCTCGGTTCGTATGCTCTCCTGGTATGGAGCGTCATGATCGACATCCGTCGGCACGGCCTCGATATTCGCGAGATCTCAAAACACATCGTGGCGATCGGAATTCGATCGCTACCAATAGTGCTCCTCACGGCGGTCTTTACTGGAATGGTTCTGGCATTGCAGACCGCGTACGGCCTGCAGCGTTTTGGCGCAAAAAACTATGTCGGTAATTTAGTGGGTCTGGCTCTTGCGCGCGAGCTCGGTCCCGTGCTGACGGCGGTCATGGTGTGCGGTCGTGTTGGCGCGGGCATCGCGGCTGAATTAGCCTCCATGGTCGTCACCGAACAGGTCGATGCTATCCGCGCTCTCGGCGGCGATCCGATTCGCCGACTCGTGACCCCTCGTCTTGTCGCGGGAGTGATTTCGATGCCGCTTCTCGCTGGAACGGCACTTCTTATCGGAATCGGCGGAGGAATGGTGGTCGCGGTTGGAGAGCTTGGCATTTCCGCGCATCAATACTACCGCTCATACCTTTATGCGGTGCAGATCCGGGATGTGGTGGATGGGCTTATTAAGAGCCTCTCATTTGGCGGAATCGTTGTATCCATAGCGTGCTATAAGGGTCTCGCCTGTCGTGGTGGCACCGAGGAGGTCGGTCGAACGACCACCTCAGCCGTTGTTACCGGATCTCTTGCTGTGTTCGTTTCAAACTATTTTATAACCAAGCTTCTCATCATTCTTAATTTCAAATGACCGCCGCACCTCGTCCTACAGTTGAATTTATCGATGTTCACACCGCCTTTGGCGACCACGTGGTCCATCGTGGGCTCAACTTCTCGCTCTTTCCCGGCGAGGTCACGACTCTTCTGGGACCCAGTGGCGCGGGAAAAACAATCATCCTGAAACTGATCATGGGACTCACCTGGGCGCGATCTGGAACCGTCCGAATTATGGGCCATGATATGGCAAGTATCTCCGAGCAGGAGCTTCGTGATCTGCGAGTACACCTCGGCATGCTCTTTCAGGGAGCGGCACTCTTTGACTCCTTTACGGTGTTTGAGAACATCGCGTATGGGCTACGCGAGCGTGGTGAGAATGACAAAGCGAAGATCACTCGTGTCGTAAAGGAGAAATTGGCCATGGTTGGCCTCTCCGGTATCGAATATAAATTTCCGCCACAGCTGTCAGGGGGGCAGAAGAAGCGCGTTGGACTGGCGCGCGCCTTGGCTTCGAGCCCCACGATCATGCTCTACGACGAGCCCACGACCGGCCTCGACCCCACATCAACCCGTAAGATCGACGACCTTATCGTTAAATTCGCCAAAGAGGAGGGAATAACCTCTCTTGTGGTAACGCACGACATTCAGAGCGCCCGACGTGTGTCAGATCGTTGGATGCTCCTGAGCAAGGGAATTATTTGCGCCGATGGATCTTCGCGAACCCTCGCGGAGCAGAATCCACTCGTCTCAGATTTTGTATCAGGCACTTGGAAGGATGAACTATGAAGATTAAGAACGAACTAAAGGCGGGTGCCTTTGTTACCGTAGCTCTAGTGCTTATAGCGGCCCTGATCCTCATCATGGGTCGAGAACGCCAGATCTTCGCGAGCCAGAGCCAATTCTTCGCTATGTTCAATGACGTCAAGGGCCTCTCGGCTGGCGCGCCAGTGAGAATGGGGGGAATTCCGGTGGGCAGAGTCGACAAGGTCGGTTTTTCAAAGACGCCCGGTGATACTCGCGTGCGAGTCACTATCTTGATCAATGACTCATTCCTCGAACGCATACGCTCTGACTCGAAGGTCTCAATCGACACACAGGGATTACTCGGAGACCGTTTTATTAGCATATCCGCAGGCCAATCTCCTGACAGTATCGCTCCCCTCGGAGAGATCCCCTCGTCTGAGGTCGCTGACCTCGCGCAGATTCTCGTGCGGGCGCAGGCCGCTGTTGACAACACCACTCAGATAACTGAACGGATCAATAGATCGCTTGAGGGGCTATCCCCTGAAACCTTCGAGAATGTCGCTTCAGCGTCTCAGAGCATCGCCGAGATATTTAAGGCCATTAAGACAGAGCAGGGATTCATGCACCGCTTAATATATTCAGAGAGCGATGGAAAGAAACTTGTTGATAGCCTCTCCTCTTCCGCCAAAGATATCAGCACTCTGTTGCAGCAAATTCGGTCAGGTAGCGGCATCTTGCACGCGTTAATCTACACTCAAGGGGGAGATGAGGCAGTTACCAGCGTCTTTAAGACCGCCCACAGTCTCTCGGCAGCCAGTGATCATATTTCAGCTCTCTTAGAGGCCACAAAATCTGGCAAGGGACTCCTTCATGACCTGATCTACACCGATGTTGAGGCGGGATTGATCGCCAAGAGAATTGAGGAGGTGTTAGTATCTCTGGCAAAAACTGCCACCAACCTAAAGACCGCCTCTGATGCTCTCTCGCAAGGGACCGGCACGCTCGGAGCTCTCATCCTTGATCCTCAACTCTATGACAATCTTGTTGAGGTGACGGACGGGGCAAAGCGAAGCTTCGTTCTTCGTCAAGCGATTCGCAGCTCCTTGAAAAATTAAGACCACCCTCCAAGGGATCGTCGTTTCTTGTGTCGGCTTGATTAATGCCCCCAATTATTTGGAGGGCGCCCGGCTCGGGCGCCGAAATATCCCGAATCACCAACAACACCGCAGGTCCACGTCACACCCGGCGGCCGAACCGGCCGCCCTCCAA
>JAFMIS010000203.1 GCA_017853915.1 bacterium | reverse complement strand
GGACCAAGCCCTCAATAGTTTTCAACGATATTGACCGAAATATTCTCTCGGTTAACGCGGTATTTGATATCTTTAAGCGAGGACATGCCGCGGAAGGGCCTGTCTTTACTTTCAATCAAGTTGACTTCGCGCAGCATCCCACCGTTGACTATTGGTTGGATAAGGTCTCGAGTGAGAAAGGGATTCCGCGACATGAGTTGTATTTTAGCTGGGCCCATTTTGATGACCCTGATGTAATTCGCAGGGATATTTTAGAGGCGCTTCATAAAGGTAGGATCGCCGCTAACCCACATTTATCGGCGTAGTAGCTAACCTGTGAGGTCGAGTTTTTGCGAGTCTCTTAGTTGCAGCTGAACCCATCCTCCGGAATTAGTTTAATAGAGGCGTTCGCTTGAGTAGTAAACGTTGTCGCTTGCTTGCGAAACGCTGGGAGGGTGCTCTTGGAATGTCGAACCCTTAATATGCGCATACGCGAGAGTCTTCGGACCAAGCGTATTAATCCTTTTTGGATCGCCGCCAGAGTGTCTTTTGAGGCATGCAAGTTCACCACAGCGCAATCCGCTGGGGCATTTGGACATTCATACATATGCGAAGGTAGTTCCGCAAGCGTCGAAGCGGTCGTCGTCAGGTAGCGAGCGGCGCGGCGCGATGCTCGCTTCGCCTGTGTCTTTGTAAAGCCCGGGGTTTCCCTGCGGAGCTTGCGTGTTAACGATTGCACGAGTGAGGCAAGAGAGGTGGTGAGAGACTGAATGGTATCCTTGATCTCAGTGAGAAAAACCTCAGCGCAGGCTGAGTCGCAGCCTGGAAGAAATGAATCAATGACGACTGATTGGTCTACAAGATTCCAGGTAGCTTGAGCCCCGATCGGAAGGGTGATTGAAAACGCCTCAGTGTGCAGACCGGGAGGAAATTCGCTGGGTTGATTATCTAGAGTATCAGCGCCAGCTATGGCGTTGTCGATACCGATAGGAATGGTGATCGAAAACTGATTTTGGTTATCAAAGCCCAGCACTGCTGACACGCCGTTGGTGTCGGACATTCCGCATTGAGCAAAAGGTATAACAGGCTCACACCTCCTCGTGGTGATGTCGGCCGTCGCTGTCTGTGGAGAGCTCCCGCCTGGTTGTAGAATCCACGTTACGGAATCACCATAATAGGGAATCGCGATCTCACCGATATGAAGTCCTGGACTAAAGATGGGAGGCGGAGGCGGGAGGGGTTCGTTCGAGAGGAACTCATTTCGTGTGCCCCCGGATGGGTTCGACGTAATTTCGAACGGAGCCTCTGTGTTGTTTTGATAGGAAAAGTATGCTGTTCGTGTTCCGTTCAAGCTCTCAAGAACGCATTCCGCGGAGATGGTAACACGAGGGGTCTCATCGCCCTCGTCGGAGTCGCTCGGTGAAGAGCATCCGGGATCATCTAAGTCGACGCGATTGTCTCCATCATTATCGATAGTATCCTGACAAGCTGGCGCGGTAGTTGGAGTGGGCGTTGGAGTTGGAGTGGACGATTCAGTTGGCCTGCCCGTGGGATGTGGAGTGTGAGTGGGTTTTGGTGTCGGGCGTCCATGATCGGCTGTAGATGTTGCGGTGGGCGTCGCAGTGGGAGTGCCGGTCTCAGTTGGAGCTGATGTGGGCGTGTTTGAGGGCGGTGATGTCGGTGTATCCGTGGGGGTGGATGTTGGAGTAATCGTGGCAGTTGGTGTTGGAGAGTTCGTGGGTTTTGGAGTATGTGTTGGTTTTTGGGTTGGTTGCGCTTGTGGGTTGCTGGAGTTCGTTGAAGACGGGGCAGCAGGAGTAATGATCGGTATGCTAGACCGCGAGCTCTGGGAATAGGCTGAGAACGATTGATGAAAGCAGGTTACCAAAAGGGTAGCCGTCACAGTTCTGATCCAGTTGGTACGTCTCATAAAACCATCCTCTTAAGTCGCGGAGCTTACTAAGAGTATGTGAGAGCAGGTTCACCGAAGGATGGCGAAAAGGTAACAATTTGGTCACGATGCACGATAGCGGTTTCCGAAAGTCCGGGGCGAAATCCCGTCTTTTGGAAGACACTATCGATTCGTAGATGCGACTCCCTATAGGCTGAAACAACTGGCTTTTTCGGGCTCGTCCGGTGTCAAATACGGGAAGGCGGGTAATTTTTATCTTAGTTTCGCAGGTTGTATATACTTCGGGGCTATGAAGACCGCTGAGCACCGCAACCCCCTCAAGACCCTTACAGAATGCGCGGTTCCCTCGTTGTTTCGACATGATCTTCGCGAGCCGATCATTTTTAGACGCGAGGCAGAGTCTCGGGGTGATCGAACGTCTGAATCCGAGCAGCGCCGACTGGCGCGCGTGATCGACCTGTTAAGTGAGGGGCATCCAGTTCACATGGGGGACTATCCTCATGGCGCGTATCGGCGAGTTCTCTTGCTGTCATCGAGTGGTCCGAGTGGTGAATTGAAAGCCGGGGCGACGGGTAGTATTGCGGTGGCAACTCGATATGTTGACGGAGTTGAGCGCAGCTTTTTCTCCCTAGATAGTTTGACCCTGGTATTTTTTCCCTCACCGCGACACGTTGGAAAGTATTATGAGGCGGGAGCGTATTCGATGGCAAACGGTCCTGCTGATACCTTTCCTGGTTCAGTGGGGATGTTGCGCCTCCTGTACGACTCAAGCAGGAACCTGGCTCAACTAACTGAGCTGCAGTCGTCAGTTAATTTCGAGAATAAACGAGTAGTGGAGTTGCTCAAAACGCCTCATAACAACCTCTCGGGTTTTTATTTCCGTTGGCGGCATCATTTGCTTGAGCAGGCTTTTTGTTTTGTCCGCGATATGGGGATCTCTCGCCTCGCGATTGGACCGGTGGAGGAGGATCCTTTTCCCCTAAATTATCGGGTGAAAAACTATAAGCTGATAGTAGAGAAAGCTCTCAAAAGTAATTTTGCCCTATCGAGAGATGGTAGTGTGCTTCAGGATCTTAGCTGAGTCTTACCTTGGAGTCCTCCCTCCCTCTCTCTCTCTCGGGGTCTAATAGGTCATCCTGACGAGCTCCGTAAAGGGCTTTTTCTGCCCTCGAGATCTCCTGCTCCAGCGCAGTACATCCTAATTTCATGATCCGCTCTAGTATATCTTGGGGGCGGTCTTCTTCTATAGAATCGATGATGGAGAGCATGACGCTGCGTACTCGAAGCTTGAGAGAGCTGCCGAGCTGCTGCCCGTCCTTTATGAGCTTTTCGCACATTTCCAGATCTAGTGAGTTGTCTTGTCGTAGAGCTGAGGCCTGCCTTAATTCCTGGAGAGTTGAGTGTCTGGCTGTCTCATTGGAGGGTTGACCTTGAGATATATCCGCAATATCGATAGCTAGAAGGTCAGCTACCCAGAGGGTATCGTTTGCCACACTGATTGCTTTTCGAGCTGTTTTAATAAACTCCTGTGACACTCGGGGATCTTGCGATAGTAGCCCAAGTACCTCCGTCAAAGCTGGAGTCGTAGAATGAGCGCAGTCGAGACTCGAATCACGAATGTGCAAGGGACAGGGAGGGAGCTCGTGTCCGTGTTTCCAAACATAATGGTGGCTTAAGCCGCAGTCGCTCGGGGTGAGGTCCGATATTTTGTTACGAAGCTCTCTCGTTGATGTCATAGCGCTGGGTCCTCGATAGCGCTGAGTATACCGGGTTCCCGTCAGTAAAGCTTGTTTGGGGGCGCGCCCTGGTGTGATAGCGGAGTATGTATTGGTTGGAATGAGAGTCTTTTGGATCGGAGGTGGGAGGGGGGCGTCCGGAAGACGAGGGCCTGTTTCGGGGCGCTTATGCTCTTGCTAAGACTTAGCTGAGCTGGCTGAATAAGGTGGCGCATCGTCGGTTCGGTTTTCAATAAAGGCAGCTTGGGGTGTTAGGCATGGATAGTCTAGTGGCGTTCTTTGGTGGGATGCATCCAGCAGTCGCTGCCTTTATCGCTACAACATTTACCTGGTTCGTTACGGCATGTGGAGCGGCGCTCGTCTTTTTCTTCAAGGAGCTGAATCGCCGAGTCCTTGATGGAATGCTGGGCTTTACGGGTGGCGTGATGATGGCAGCTAGCTTTTGGTCGCTGCTTTCCCCGGCTATCGATATGACAAGCGGTAGTGGTTTCGCGAAGGCTATTCCCGCGTCAGTAGGTTTTGTCTTCGGGGCGTTGTTCATCTACGCGTTGGATCAGCTTTTGCCTCATCTTCATGTTAACTTCCCGGTTGATCGAGTTGAGGGAGTGAAGACGCATTGGAGGCGATCAACTCTTCTGGTGCTAGCTATTACCTTGCACAATATTCCTGAGGGGCTGGCAGTTGGTGTGTTGTTTGGGGGAGTGGCAGCTGGGATGCCTGAGACATCGATTGCGGGTGCGCTTATGTTAGCCATCGGAATCGGGCTGCAGAATTTTCCTGAGGGTATGGCGGTCTCTTTTCCTTTGAGAAGAGCCGGGCTTTCGCGTGCCAAGAGTTTCTGGTTCGGGCAGCTTTCGGCGATTGTGGAGCCGATAGCCGGAGTCATAGGCGCGCTAGCCGTTGTACAGATGCAACCCGTTTTGCCCTATGCTTTGGCGTTTGCCGCTGGCGCTATGATTTATGTGGTGATTGAGGAGGTTGTTCCGGAGACCCAACTTGAGAAGTCAACGGATGTGGCAACTCTGGGTTTCATCGCGGGATTCGTCCTGATGATGGTTTTAGATGTGGGGCTGGGGTAGCGGCTGTTGATAGCCACGAGGGGATCTGGCGAAATGCTTATACGCTCAGTAGGTGTATCCATGAACCTGCGGAGATGTGGTGATGTGTTTTTCGTGCTTGGTGCTGACCGGTCCCTGATGTGGTGCGGGCGCACGCACACCTCTCTC
Source organism: bacterium (assembly GCA_017853915.1). Classification (GTDB taxonomy): domain Bacteria; phylum Bdellovibrionota_C; class UBA2361; order UBA2361; family OMII01; genus OMII01. The sequence goes on along the minus strand of JAFMIS010000203.1, from coordinate 445 downwards.
TATGAGTAGAGGCGGGAGAATATGAGAGGTATAGTGCCGAATAACCCGCAGATTTTATCCTGTAAAGATTATGAGACGGATGGTCTCCGGACGGCATCATTTCCCTTATGAGAATCAGCGTGCTCATAGCTCTATTGCTTATTGCGACATCTGCGGTCGCGGAAAAGAAAGGTCCGGCCCGAGTCGAGTGTCCTAAGGGCTTTCGCCCCGAGGAGCGTCGCTGTATCCCGATAAAGGATCCTCACAAGCCGACTATGCTTGTGGGGGCCGCCAACTCGCAAAAGTCGAAACCTCGTTAAGACATTGTCGCTTTAAGGATTTAATTGGGGGCAAGTCCTGGCGCACCTGTGCGTAGCTCCAAAACAGGGTGTAGCCTTCCTATAACGTAGCAAGCCCGGTGTTGATTGTATGAGCGCTGCCTTGAGGGGCCACGAAAATAAGTATG
>JAFMIS010000202.1 GCA_017853915.1 bacterium | reverse complement strand
TCTCGCCGCACATTCATTCGGTCTCCCTTGGTTCCTCGGGGCCAACTGTGGTGATGCTGCACGGCTGGGGTCGCTCACTTGAGGCGCTCAGACCTTTGGCGGAGCTACTAGCGACGTCCTATCGAGTCATTCTGCTCGACCTTCCTGGCTTTGGATTGTCACCGCTGCCTAACGAGGCCTCAAACGAGGGGGGCGGCTGGAGCACCCAACAGTATGCTGAAAGAGTAAAGCGATACCTGGACGATTCCGGCGTTCGGTCCTGTATTCTAGTCGGTCACTCATTTGGTGGACGGCTCTCTGTGCAACTCGCGTCTCGTTTCTCTGAATTGGCGCGCGGCGTGATCCTGATCGGAAGCCACGGACTCCGTCGTGAGCGTCCGCTAAGAGAGGAGCTTCGAATTCGCTTCATCCGCGTGCTTGGAGCACTAGCCAAAAAGGTCGATGGCCTCAGCGGATCACGTATCTTCGCGCACTATTTTACTCCCCGTTTCGGTTCGGCCGACTACAACGCGGCTGGCCCGCTCCGCAAGACGCTGGTTAAGACCGTGAATGAGGATCTGTCGGAATTAGCGCGCTCCATCAAAAGCCCTACTCTCTTGCTATGGGGGCGGGACGACCCCCAAACTCCATTGGATCTGGCGTACAAGTACCAGAGCCTGATTCCAGATTGCGAACTTCATATTTTCCCCAATAAGGGACATGAACCGTTCAGTGATGTTGGGGCGCACCTGACGGCGACATACATTGAGCGGTTTCTAAACAAGAGAGGACTCTCCCGTGAGTAGCGTCGCGATTGTTGTATACACCCTTGGACTTCTCTTTTTTGGCTGGCATCGCATCCTCGCGTATCTGCGATATTTTCAACAGGAAGAGTATTCAGCCACGCGCTTCTGGGCCTGGATCCGCGAGAAGAGAGCCTTTGATCGCAGGGGCCTCTGCGTAGCGACGATCACAACTTTACTTACTTATTTCACCACCACTCCTACCGCCCTACTTTTGGTCGCTGCGCTCGGCAGCCTTGCTTTTGTCGGGATCGCCCGTTTTATCGAGGAGGATCCCCGAACCAGCGGTAAGATTAGACTCACCATGACACAACGAGCGACCAAGATCGCGCAGGTCTCCTTTATTGTCTTCTTTGGACTCAGCTTTGTGTGGATGTTGTGCGCGTGTCCAACATGCCATGCAGCTAGTCAATCCTACGATCCCTTTCAAACCGTCGCCCAACTCTCAATTATCCTGGTAATGCTCCCCCCCGCGCTGCTCATGGTCGCCAACCTTTTGTTATCACCAGCGGAGCGCTCGCTTCAGCAATCGTTCCTTAACGACGCGAAGCGGATTTTGGCCGAGGTCGATCCCTTCGTGATTGGCATCACCGGAAGCTACGGGAAGACAGGTGCCAAGGCGGCTCTCGGTGAACTCTTAACCCAATGTCTCGGCCCGACGTTTTGGCCCAAGAAAAGCATCAATACGGTGATGGGAATTACCCGCACGATTCGGGAGACTATGCGTCCTTATCACAAGTACGCGGTCATCGAGATGGGTGCATACAACATAGGCTCAATTAAACGTCTATGTGATTTTACTCCACCACGAGCCTCCCTCGTGACCGCGGTCGGCATCATGCACCTTGAGCGGTTCGGAAGTCCCGAGAATGTATATCGAGCCAAGTCTGAGATCGCCCAGGCCCTTCCTGAGGATGGAATTCTGGTGTGCAATGGTGATAGCCCAAACGCTCGCAGGATGGCCAGCGAACATGCGCGTCAGACAACGCTTCTTTACGGCCTCGATCGGAGCGCTGGCCACCTCGATTGCTTTGCCTCTGATATCTCCTTCGACGATAAGGGCACTCGTTTTGTTATTCATTGGCGCGGCTCCCAGTACCCTGGCCGAACACCGCTCCTGGGAAGACCCGCGCTCTCAAATGCGCTTGGTGCCTTCACGATGGCGTGCGCTCTCGGGGCGGATCCAGCCTACGCTGTCGCCTGCATGGCAAACCTTGAGCCGGTTGATAATCGTCTTGTGCTTGATCGAAAACCGGCGGTTTCATTCCTACGCGATGCCTACAACTCTAATCCGACCGGCTTTGCGGCCGCCTTGGAAGTGCTTAAGACGCTCCCCGCGACGCAGAGGGTAGTGATGACACCGGGAATGATCGAGCTTGGAGATCAACAATTTTCGGAGAATAGACGATTAGCCTCAGAGGCCGCCCACGTAGCGAATCTGATCATTGTCGTCGGCAGCGCCAACCGAGAGGCGATCCTTGCTGGGCTCGGGGATGCCGGATTCTCCAAGGACGCTACTATTCTTGTCGATTCGCGGGACGAAGCCTTTTCAGTCATCCAGTCGCGTTGCGGCGCCGGCAGTCTTGTTCTGATTGAGAACGATCTCGGGGATCTTCATGAAGGGCGGGTGCGATTTTAGAAGGCGTGTATGACGAAACGAATACGAGTCGCGGTACTCTTCGGTGGAAGGTCGGTAGAGCATGAGATTTCGGTCATTTCGGCTCTTCAGCTCATGCTTGCTATCGATCCTGAACGTTACGATGTCACTCCGGTATACATTGCGCCTAGTGGAAAATGGTATACCGGAGCCGCCCTTCTCGATCGGGGTCTTTATCGCTCTGTGCCCGGCTCCCTCGCAAGGCTTCAGGAAGTCACGCTTCTTCCAAAGCCCGGTGTTGGTGGCCTGACGAAGATAGGCGGGCCTGTGGATATGGCGAAACAGGCTCTCCACTTTGAATCGGAGATTATTCCGATCGATATATTTCTTCCCGTGTTTCATGGTCAGTACGGCGAGGACGGCTGCATACAGGGACTCTTCGAGCTCGCCAACGTTCCATACACCGGCAGCAATGTGCCCGCGTCAGCCATCACGATGAACAAATATCTGTGCAAGATGTACTTGCGCCAGCATGGAGTCCCGGTCCTGCCAGCGATATCTGTACATCGGGCCGAGGCCATCAGGGACATCCAGAAAGCGGCGACCTGGATCCGCTCCCAGGAGGGGTTCTCGTCGTTCCCGCTCTTTGTTAAGCCGTGCAACCTTGGGTCCAGTATCGGTGTTTCGCGGGTGAGTGAGGCTGCCGACCTCGCGCCCGCTTTGGCAAAGGTCTTTCGGTACGATACGACTGCTCTCATTGAGCCCTGCGTCTCCAACCTGATGGAGATAAACGTTTCGATTCGAGATTCTGACGGTGTACACGCGTCAGTTGTCGAGATACCCGTCTCTCAATCTGGGGTCCTGTCGTACGAAGAGAAATATCTCCGAGACGGTGGCAAGAAGAGTGGTCCCTCTCAGGGAATGGCGAGCCTTACTCGCGTTATCGATCCTCCGGACCTCGACACCGCTATTCGAGACAGAGTGATTGAGCTTGGCAGGCGCTCCTTCGCTCTTCTGGGATGTTCCGGCGTTGCTCGACTCGATTTCATCCTCGATCTCTCTTCGGGTGAGCTGTACTTCAATGAACTAAACGCCTTTCCTGGGTCCTGTTCATTCTATCTCTGGGCTAGGTCTCAGCCGCGCGTACTCTACACGCAGCTCATTGACGATATGATTGAGACAGCACTCCGCACCTTTGCGATCAACGCGACACTCGATCGGGACATCGGACTCAAGGCGCTTAAGTGATGTGTATTGATTCTTAGTGAGAGAGTGCGATCGGCAGTATGAATAGCTTAAGAGCACAGCTACGTCTTATCGCATCGGCCTGCCGACCTCTCGTGGAAGTTCTGGTTGCGGGTTCGCTACCGATCGCCTCCACGCTCTATCGCTCGTAATGACACATAATGGATGTAACGTAGCCGGAGTGCGGCCCCTCGCAGAGACACAAGCAAGCGAAAGATTGATGGAGGTGTCGCAGCGACGGTAGCGTGGTATACCGTTGGTCAGGTAGTGCTATCTACCTCACCGCTTGGAGGGGGTTTTTATGATTCACGTACGCGCTCTCATTCTACTTTCTCTAGCGCTGATTCTGTATGGCCTTTCACCTCAGGCGGCAGCTCAGACTCGTGTGTCTCTTGCCGACCCACGGATCCAAGAGGGGCTATCTAAACTACCGAAGAGAACTATCGCTATTTCAAACGATCCGATCTACGAGGGCGCCCAGCGCTACGAGGGGTATGACCTGAAGGCTTTCCTTACGTGGCTGTCGCGGTACACTTCGATTCCACTTCGCACCGCCTCGATTACTTTCATCGCGTCAGATGGTTATTGGTCTGAGCGCGCGTTAAAGGACCTTCCGGACCGTCCGGCAGTGCTGGCATTTCGTCACCTAGGGGATCCCCCAACTAAGCCGTTCCGTGATGCTATTCAAGGGAATCGAACCTTTAATCCAGGTCCCTATGTACTGGTATGGGAGGGCGCTTATCGCGACTCAGACCATCTTCCGATCCCCTGGTCGATCACCGAGGTCATTCTGCAACGAGAGAGGATACCGGAGCCCCTTCTTCCCCCGGGGCGAGACCCCAAAACCCTTCGCGGACTTGAGCTGTGGCGCCTTAATTGCTCCCGATGCCACTCAATTAATAAGTTTGGAGGAAGCGTCGGGCCGGAGCTGAACGTTCCCCTCAACGTGACCGAATATTGGTCTCGCGACCGCCTCGTGCAGCTCATTGAGAACCCAGCAAGCCTACGCTGGAACTCAAAGATGCCCAGCTTCTCCTGGATGCCTCAGGGAGACCGAGAGGCGATCCTAAGATACCTAGAAACGATGCGAGAGGCTAAAATCTGTAGCAGCGAGTCGGCGTGTCTTCGGCCCTAACATGACCATGCGAGGGGCGCGTTCCTACCTATAATCCGTTTACTTATACCTACAAATTGAGATACTAGTCGGCGAAGAGACGAAGATAATTTCAATGAACAGCAAAAAGAAAGACAAGGTCCCTGACTCGAACTCGCGATGCAAGATCTGTGGATCTCCCATTCCAGAGAAGCGAGATACAAACGGCCCCTTCTGCTCGCATCGGTGTCGACTACAGGATCTCTCCAAGTGGTTTGGTGAGAACTACCGCATCGCGTCGAGTCCTGTATCAAGTCGGGACACCGATGACGACTCTGAAATCGAGCATTAACCTTGAGGTCGGCTCAACCTGCGGCCGATCCGCGTTTCAGCGACGCACTGGTTGGCCTGCACTTGAGTCGCTTCAAGCAACAGCTACGAATTTCTACGCGCTTTGCTCACGCTCTCCAGAAGAGCTGTGCTCGCGTTAATCAGACCCAGTCTCAGGTATTCAGGGTTTATCCCTAGCCCCTCACATACTGCCACAAAGGAGAATGCGTACTCAGAGCTCTTCTCCATGA
>JAFMIS010000201.1 GCA_017853915.1 bacterium | reverse complement strand
GACTGAATCAACGTTCACTACCTCACCATTCAGTGCACGTGCCAGCTCAAGGGATAACGCGCTTTTTCCCGAAGCGGTAGGACCGCAGATCGCGACACTTTTCCAAGGGGTCTTCATCAGCGGTCTCGTCCGAACCACCGCTCCACCGCGTCGCGAGAAAATTGAGCGACGACTGGCCTGCCATGAGGGCACGCCCCAGCCAACTCAGTCTCATCCAACTGAGCGAATAACGCGTACGCCTCATGACGTGAGAGCGCGTCTCCAGAACGCACACTGGCGTGGCATGCCACCCGAGCGGCCATATGATCGATCCGTTCCTCAATTCTTTCGCGCCAGCCAGCTACAACGGGCTCACTCGCGAACTCCTTAAGCAACGCGGTGCAATTCAAATGCGCCACAACGCCTGGCACTCCGTGCACTACTACCGAATCATCGGATTGTTGCGTGACGTCAAAAGCAAGCGCCTCCAACACATCACGCTGCTCCATAAGATAAACCACGTGCTCACAGGTTAATCGCACAGTCTCAGGGATCAGAAGCTTCTGAGTGACGAGGTCTCGCTCCGCGCGCGCGCGCCGAATTTTATTGTAGTTCACCCGCTCATGCGCGGCGTGCATATCCACAACTACAAGCTCATCGTTACATTCGCACACAAGATAACACTCAAGGGCCTGGCCGATGTATCGAAGGTTCGAAAATCGAAAGCCTTGGCTCTCAAATACCGGCGCGTTTCTTGGTTCCAAAGATGTGGCGAACGCCTCCCCATAGCGCGGTAAAGTCTCCGCTATTTTCCCCGTTACCACGGGAGACTCACAATAGGCGCTACGCGCAGCGTTGTGCTCAACCTGAAAAAGCTCTCGTGCGGCGTAGACAGACGGCGACACAGCTTCACCTCTCGGCACTACGTGTCGCGGCATTGACACTCGATCGGTCGGTATCGGTACTCCGAGTGGGCGTTTAATCGCGCGAACCCCGGCTAGGACCGCTCCGCTTACCACCGCGAAGATCTGACTCGGATGTCTAAACCGAACTTCGCTCTTTTGAGGGTGCACGTTAACATCGACATCCTCGGGGCGAAGTTGGATTGCGATATATCCGGTGGGGAACTCACGATCCTTGAGCATGGAATCATACCCCTCTCGGACCGCTCGAAGAACAACCTTATCTGATACAAGCCTCCCATTCACGAGAATCACAAGCCCGGACGCGTCCCCGAGAGCTTGCCCAGGATGGCCGACCATCCCCTCTACTCGCACGCCAGACTCCTCGAGGTATACAGGAATCAGATCGGCGGGGAAGACAGCACGGGCGCGCTCCTGAACTGATATCGCCACCGGCACGTTAAGAATTTCGTCCCCATCTGAAACCAGGCGGTAACGGACATCAGGCCGAGCCAGACTCGAGTGCGCCAGCCATGTCCGAATTTTAGCCATCTCAGCGCGGGGAGATTTGAGGAACTTCCGCCGAGCAGGAGTATTAAAGAAGAGATGCTCAATTTCTATTTCGCTGCCCTCGTTCCATGAGCAACTCTGGACATCAACGAGCTTACCACCACGAATGGTTAACTCGCTTCCAACCTCCTGATCGCGCGCACGGGTTCTGAGCTTTACCTTCGAAACAGCCGCGATGGATGCCAGAGCCTCTCCCCGAAAACCGAGCGTTGATAGCCGTACAAGATCTTCGATAGCGGAGACTTTTGACGTCGCGTGGCGCTCAAACGCAAGGATCGCCTCATCGCGTGTCATACCAGAACCGTTGTCTCTGACCTTGAGGCGAGTGTGTCCCCCTGCCTCCAAGGCCACGAACACATCAGTCGCTCCAGCGTCAATCGCGTTATCTACAAGCTCTCGCACGACGGAGGCCGGCCGCTCAACCACCTCACCTGCCGCGATTTGATTGATGACAGTATCTGGCAAAACTTTAATCTTCATTTCGATCCTTTACCCAGGTCTTCCTATCGTACTCCAGCCTTGCTCCCTACTATTCCCACACCGGAACCACTGAGATCTCCCTCTCCTTTCCGTATAACCCACCGAGTCGCAGCGTGAGGCTCACAGATGATGCCCGCTCCGTCTTACGAATCGCGTCCTCAACATCATCACGATTCCGCACTCGCTCACCATTAACCTTGTAAATAAGGTCTCCGCTATCAATATCCCGACGGTAACCCCGAACGAACCCCTCACTGGAGACCATCCGTTCAATCGGGCGAATCCCGGCTCGATCAGCGGAGCTGTCTGGCAACACCCGCAACACCATCGGACCTTGATCCGTATCCACAAGCTGCCATCCCATGCGTGGCCTGCGCACTTTGCCCGTCGCCAGCAGCTCTGGGAGAATACGCTTCACACTGTTAATCGGCACAGCGAATCCTACCCCCGCGGAATCACCAGACTGACTTAAGATCGCCGTATTGATACCTATCAACCTACCATCAGCGTCGAGCAAAGGCCCGCCGGAATTTCCGGGATTAATAGCGGCATCAGTTTGAATTAGATCTTTTAGAACCGCTCCTCGCGGCGTTTTCATGCTTCGATCGAGGGATGAGATGATCCCGGCCGTAAGGCTTCGGTAAAGTCCAAACGGATTTCCAATAGCCAAAACCCGCTGACCTACCTCAAGAATAGAAGAATCACCATAAGGAATACCGACAAGCCCCTTGGGTAGGTCGGTCACTTTCAGCACGGCGATGTCACTCTCAGGATCAAATCCAATCAAACGCGCCTTACTACTCTGACCATTGGCCAACATAATCTCCACGCTGCCACGAGACTCAAGCGCACTCTCAATGACGTGCAGGTTGGTGATGACAACACCTTTATCGACATCGATGATCGTGCCAGTGCCTGTGCCTTCTTGCGGCCGCACCTCATCAAAGAGAGCGAAGGGATCAACAACGTAGGAGCGTGTAGTGATAAACACCACCGCGCTATTGGCTCTCTTATAGACATCGATAGTTTTTTGCTCCTCACCTGTTCGAGTCGCGGAGCCCTGTGGAGCGCTACCGAGAGGTGCCGCACCTAGCGTTGCGGGAATCAGAACCAACAAAAAAGAGAGTAACACTCTCACGTACCGTGCCCCTACCTCTAGAATGTTGCCTCTAAGACGAACATGGATATTCATTATCCCTCACCAGCCGAGTCATCCCGCCCATTACCGCCGGAGAGGGTTTTTAATCGCTCTACCTTGATAACGCCAGACACCATTTCGATAGCACGTTTGATACTATTGAGCTGGTCGGCGTTCTGCACAGTGAGCTCAAAATTTATCGTGGCCCGCCCATGCTCCGTTTTAATCTGCGCGCTGGTAATATTCGCGCCTTGCGCGGTTACGGCTTGAGACACGCTGGCCAGGAGGCCCATCTGATCCTGAGAATGAACAGTGATGCGCACCCGTCGAGGAGCAGTGGTACCTGTATCCCATTCCACCTCTACTCGCCTCGCAGGATCGCTGTTGAGGACTTGTGGACAGTGGGCAAAGTGAACAGTAACTCCACGTCCTCTCGTGATAAAACCAACAATCCTATCTCCAGGAAGCGGCTCACAACATTTGGCGAAGCGAATCATAATATTGTCAAGACCAGAGACTCGAACTCCAACCCGCTCCCGACTGACTTGAGCCGCCCGATGGAATATTCGTTGAAGAGGAGTGGGCTGTTCTTCCAGCTTCTCTGGCGGAGGCACATCCTCCGGCAAGAGTTTTGAAATGATTTTAGAGGTGCTGATTTTGCCGTAGCCGATACCAGCCAGCAGCTCACCCTCGCTCTTCATTCCCATCTCGGTAGCGACAACACCAAGCTTCCCCTCTTTCTCCAACTTCTTGACGCTCAGCTTGACCTTACGGAGGTCCTTCGTCAGTAGCTCCATCCCCAACGCCATAGAGCGGGCATGCTCCTCGGCCTTCAGAAAAGCTCTAATACGTTGCTTAGCCTTCGTTGAGCGCACGAACTTGAGCCAGTCTTTGCTCGGAACATGCGTCTTCGAGGTTATGACCTCCAGGGTGTCGCCATTCGCGAGCGCGTGATCCAGCGAGACCATCTGACCATTTACACGAGCTCCAATAGTTCGGTGACCGACATCGGTATGAACGGCGTACGCGAAATCTACGGGAGTCGCTCCGAATGGCAACCGAACAAGGTCTCCCTTGGGAGTGAAGACAAACACCTCCTCGGGATACAGCTCGCCTTTTACCGACTGAATAAACTCATCGGGATTTTTGAGATACTGCTGAGTCTCTACCAACTCCTTCACCCATTGCAGATCAAACGCCGGTGCTGCTCCACCCTCCTTATAACGCCAGTGCGCCGCGATACCCTCCTCTGCCACTCGATTCATCTCAGGAGTTCGTATCTGGATCTCTATCCTCTGCCCCTCTGGACCAATCAACGTGGTGTGCAGAGATTGATACATGTTTGGTTTCGGCATCGCGATATAGTCCTTGAACCTTCCCGGAACGGGCTTCCACGTAGAGTGCACTATCCCCAAGGTTTCATAACACGCGCGAACCGTGGGCACGATCACCCGGAATCCGATCAGGTCGTAGACCTCATCAAAGGAAAGATTATCTTTCTCCATCTTTTGCCAGATCGAGTACAGATGTTTTCCACGACCTTTTACCGACGCTGAAACTCCAGCGTTATTTAATGTCTTCTGAATTTCGAGTGCCGCGCGTTCAACGTACGCGTCACGGCCTGGCGCGCTATTCTTGAGGTGTTCATCTATCTGTTTATAGAGAGATGGCCGGAGATACAGGAGGCACAGATCCTCAAGCTCCGACTTAAGCCAATGAATACCGAGACGGTTCGCTAACGGAGCGTATATCTCCTGCGTCTCAGCGGCGATCCGATGCTGCTTCTGCTCACTAAAAAAGCTGAGCGTTCTCATATTGTGCAAGCGATCGCACAACTTTACGAGCACTACGCGGATATCCTTGGCCATCGCCAGGAGCATCTTGCGAAAGTTTTCCGCTTGTTTTTCCTCGCGAGACTCGAACTCTATACGAGTAAGCTTCGTGACGCCCTCAACGATATCAGCGACGCCGGGACCGAATTCCCGTTGAATATCATCACGAGTGATATCGCAGTCCTCAATGGTGTCGTGCAAAAGGGAGGCGACCACCGAGGGCTCATCGAGCTTAAGTTTACACACAAGCAGAGCGGTTTCCTCGACGTGCGTAAAATAAGGCTCGCCTGAGGCGCGAATCTGACCGCTGTGACACGAACTAGCGAAATCGTGTGCTTTCTTTAAAACTACAAGGTCAGGATCCGGATGATACTTTTTGAGGGCCTCGGCTATCTGCTCGAAGGACATAGTGGCCACTCACCGCGTTGCA
>JAFMIS010000200.1 GCA_017853915.1 bacterium | reverse complement strand
GGCCCTGATTGATGACCGCCAATGATTGGAGGGCGCCCGGGTCGGGCGCCGAGATATCACAATCACCATCAACATTTTTGGTTTGCGTTATAGCCGGCGGCCGGTCCGGCCGCCCTCCAAGGGATTATCGTTTCTTCGGTGGCCCTGATTGATGACCGCCAATGATTGGAGGGCGCCCGGGTCGGGCGCCGAGATATCACAATCACCATCAATATTTTTGGTTTACGTTACACCCGGCGGCCCTGATTGATGACCGCCAATAATTGGAGGGCGCCCGGGTCGGGCGCCGAGATGTCTCGATCGATATTTATAAGGGGCTCGACTTCTATGCGACAGCTCTCAGGCCTTGAATGCCCGCGGCTTCGCGAGCTAGACTGGCCTCATGAACGAATCCGCACACAGCCCCAGCCGAGAGTCTATAATTGAGGCTCTTAAGACGGTCGAGGATCCTGAGCTATTTCTGGACATTTGGTTTCTCGGTCTCATTTACAATATCGCTATCGATGATGGCACGGTCGTGATCGACATGACGTTTACCTCACCGATGTGTCCTGCGGGACCTCAGCTCAAGAACGACGTGATGACCAAGGTTGGAGCGGTGCCTGGCGTAAAGGAGGTTGTTGTTACTATCACCTTTCAACCTCCCTGGGAGCCATCGGAGGAAGTAAAGGGATTATTGGGGATGATGTAGGAAGAATCATGAAGCTCTCTCCTGAACAGGTCGAGTTCCAAGATACCGTCAGGAACTTTCTCCAGGAGGTCGTTCCGTCAACCTACATTCGCGATCGAATCTCGGCTGGTCGGAGAACCGATAGCAGTCTCTGGCAACGGCTGGCCGAACTGGGGTTTGAGGAGGGCTTTGGGGCCGAACCTGCGCTGTTTTCAATTGAGGAGCTTGGGCTACTCGCTTTTGAGCTAGGCTACGCTTTAAGCCCGGAGCCGCTCGCAACCCGCATACTCGCGACGCACGTCGCTCCGCGCATGGCCCTTCTTGGCTACGACGCTAAGACCACAACTATCGCTCCCCGAGCTTGTTGCGATCTCGTAATCGATCCTACTGACGGCGCGCTACGGGGATCCATCATAGCTGCGCCGGGTTGTGAGGGAACTGAGCAGCTTCTAGCCTTCGCATCAACCCCCCAGGGAGTGCGATGCGTACTTATTCACCTCTCGGCAAAGGGGGTTCAAACGAAGCCTAGCCCATCACTCGATCTGACAGCGGCGTTGACCGATATCTCGCTCGATTCCGCTGCCGCTATATCTTTTTCTCCCGAGGCCTCAGCGATGGTCGAAGACCTTACGGAGGCTGTCTATGCATGTGAGGCAGCGGGTGTGTGTCAGAGGGTGATTGAGATGACGTGCAGCCACGTCAAGACTCGCTCGCAATTTGGGAGGCCGATCGGTTCATTTCAAGCAGTGCAGCAGCAGTTGGCGCAGGCCCATGCGCACGCTGAGTCGTTATCGAGCCTCAGCCGATTCGCGATCTGGGCCGCCGCTCATTCACCTGAACAGCGCGCCCTTACCGCCCGCGCGGCGATAACCCAAGCAGCTGATAGCGCCCCGCGGATATGCGAGGTCGCCATTCAGTGTCACGGCGGGATCGGTTTTACGTGGGAGTACGACCTACACCTGTACTTACGAAGAGCCCTCGCTATCCAAGCTATGTTTAGGCTCACCGCTGAACGTGCTGATGAGATCCTGGCCCGGGCTACCTAGGATGGTGCGACGACGTGTGTAAATCATCACATCGATAAGGCCTCTCACTAGCTCTGTGTGAAAGATAAGTAGGCTATTGTTCTTACCGATTTTTCTTCTTAAGACTCGGAGCGATGAGGTTGCTGAAATTGGCATAATCCCGTGCTCATTCTTGCTTAACAGCTCTGGATGGCTACACTAGTACCATGGCTCCAAAAGTAGTCACCACACCGCCAAGCGCACGGCTTGAACTCGCAGAATTAAAGAGCCCTGCGGCTCCTCAACGTGACATGTTAACTCTGGTATTGAGCGACCTGCGTCAAGCGGCCGTCGATAGAGACAGAGCTACGTTCAATCAGATCTTTCCGAGGCTCTATGAGCTCTATCAAAACAGAGCGGCGTGCCTACTTCAGCTCTCAAGTTTCGGAGCCGGGACACGCGGGCAGCAGCCCGATGTGGCCCAGGAATTCTTCTTGCACCTCTCCCGAATGGAGGTAGTCGAAAAGTACAACCCCAGCCAGCCTGCGAGGCAGTGGTTAGATAGGATTCTTAAGAATAAGTTTGTAGATGTACTACGACAGAACAAGCGGCATGTTTCCATGACACTTGCAGAGGCTGGGTCTCCTGAGCTCCCAGTGGAGCTCCCCGACAAGCGAGCGATTCACCCTGGCTCGCGACTGCAGTTTGAGGAGGAGTGTCAGGCAATTCGTGAGGCTCTTGGTAAGCTCCCGCTATCGCACTTAAAAATATTTCGTGGAAATTTTATCGAGGGATTAAAATATGCTGAAATTTCCCAATCGCTCGGCATACCACTTGGAACGGTAAAGAGTTCGTTAAACATATTAAAAAAGAGGGTTAGCGAGTCATGCGACGCGCTTCATGATCCCTCGTCAATGCGAGATACAAGCATCCTTTCGAGGGGGCTATACCCCCAGATAAAGGAATTTCTCGATTCAGAGATAGCGCGCAAAAGCAGCAAGGGCGATAGAAAAACTGAGGCTGCCGTTGCCTAACTGGTTCTACCTCTATCGCGGGTTACGGCTTGTGGTTGAAACCACGGGGGACTCAGAGGGCATTTCTGCCCGTGGTCGACCCCATTATTCGGACGTCCCTATGCCAATTTTTCGCGGATTGTCTTGCGGGGATTCTGGGGCGCTTGCCGATGATGTCCCCCCCCCTGGTGTCCCTCCGGGCTAGGATATCGCATACGTAGTCTCAAGCAGCTCGCACCAGATATGCACCACCGTGATGTGAACCTCTTGGATCCGCTCAGTAGCGGAGGCAGGTACCGTAATAGCCACATCACTCAAGCCCGCAAGGGAGCCTCCATCCTTTCCCGTTAGTCCGATCACCTTGCATCCCTTAGACTTCGCCGCGTGAACCGCGTGGAGAACGTTCTTTGAGTTGCCGGAGGTTGAGATTGCGATCAGGATATCCTTGTCCGTGCAGAAGGTCTCAGCATACCTGCGAAAGGTATCCTCAAAAGAGAAATCGTTTCCCCAGCACGTCATAGTGGAGGGATCCATAAAGTGCATGGCCCTGATACCGCGTCGGTTGCGCTTATAGCGGGCAACCAGCTCTTCACACAGGTGCATAGCGTCACAGGTGGAGCCGCCATTCCCGCACGCGAATACGGTTCCCCCGGCCTGTACCGATTGAGCCAGAAGTTCAGCGGACGCTGATACCGCCGCCACAAAGTCGCTGCGAGCCGCCAACGACGATTTCAGCGCGGCTGAGTCCTGAAGAAGTTGAGATATTATCTGATCCATGCTCGGTTCCTGCCTGTAGGTTCTATGAGGGGTATCATGCGATGAAAGGGGCGGGAGCGGAAGCCAAAAACCCGCCTAAGCCCAACGCCATCCCATGAACTTTTCCAGTATACGCAAGGGGGGCTCAGGGGCTACGATATGCACCTTGTAAGAAAAATCCTTTTGGACCCTGTGCTATGAGTGAATACAAAGTTTGGCTCGCTAAGATTCTCACCCTGGCTATCCTCGCGATCGTCATAATCCCAATCCTCGCTGGAGGCATGGCTGCAGCCGGAAAGATCGGGGGGCCGCGCGTAGCAGTGGTTGAGATGGAGGGCGCGATTGAGGACTCGAGTGATGTCTTGAAGGCCCTTTACGAGGAGGCTCGCAATAAGGATACGAAAGCTATCGTGCTTCGCATCGACTCACCGGGGGGCGCCGTGGCCCCCTCGGAGGACGTCTACAGCGCCGTTAAGCGCCTCAAGACGGAGAAGCCGATCGTGGTTTCGATGGGATCGTTAGCGGCCTCAGGCGGACTCTACTCAGCCGTTGGCGCGAGCAAGATATTCTGTCAGCCCGGGACTCAGACGGGCTCAATCGGAGTGATCATGCAGATCCCTAATTTTACCAATGTAGCCGACAAAGTTGGCGTCACGATGGTGACCGTGAAGAGCGGGGCGCTTAAGGATGTCGGCAATCAGTTCCGCCCAATGACGGATGAAGAGCGCAAATTCCTGCAGGACACAGCAGCCAAGGTGCACAATCTCTTCATTAAGGCGGTCGCCGAGGGGCGCAAGCTTCCAGAGGATAAGGTGCGCGCCTTCGCCGACGGTCGAGTTATTATTGGCGAAGAGGCTAAGCAGCTAGGGCTGGTTGATGACTTCGGGGATGTCTACGATGCCGCTCGGGCTGGTCTTTCGCTGGCTGGGGTTACGCTGGGCCCAGACGAACTCCCGGCGCTGCATTACGTGAACCGCAAGAAGAATTTCTTGGAGCGAGCGTTGAAGTCAGCTAGCTCTCTGCCCGCTCTTGTCCAACAGGCGGCGATGCCCTCGATTCGGCTGGCGGCGTTTTAAGATTGGCGCGAGTGGCCTCTCCGTCAATAGTAGTGGCCGGCATCGGGACGGATGTCGGCAAGACCGTTGCCTCTGCCGTTCTGTGTGAAGCGCTCGGCGCAGACTACTGGAAGCCTATAGCGAGCGGCTCCGAGGATGGGCCTGTTGATCACGAGGTTCTGGAGACCCTCATTGAGCCACGCTCGGGTCGTATTCATCCTCCGCAGTATCTCTTCAAGAGAAGCCTCTCTCCGCACATCGCGGCGCGCCTCGAGGGCGTGGCGATCGATCTCGCGATGCTTCAGCCACTAAAGACCGAGAGGCCGCTGGTAATCGAGCTGGCTGGAGGGGTAGCTGTTCCGATAACTGACACACTCACTAATCTAGATCTCGCCGCAAAGCTGCGGCTGCCCGTAGTTGTGGTGTCGCGCCACTACTTGGGTAGCATTAATCACACGCTTCTCACAGTAGAGGCACTCAAGAATCGCGCTATTCCCGTAGCAGGAGTTGTCTTTAATGGCGAGGAGCTTCCCGATACTGAGAGAATTATTACCGTTATGGCCGGAGTTCCGAATCTCGGCCGGATCCCGCACCTTGAGGTGATGAGCAGGGAGACGATTAGTAGCCTTGCGCGGGAGCTAGGCCCGCGGCTCCGGAGCGAGATCTCGCGTTTGGACTAGCGCCGAACTCTGTGAGTGTCACCACTCTGCTAGCCCGTATTTTTCACGAAGCTCGCTACGCTCGCCGAAAAAAATGGTCGAAAACAGAACAGGGATGACTTGTTTTCTTATCGCCTACTATTTGAGTGGGACCCAAAGTGCCCACACAAACTGTAGGCTCCAAATTCCG
>JAFMIS010000199.1 GCA_017853915.1 bacterium | reverse complement strand
AGTCGATCTCAAGCCGCTCGCCATCCATGCCATCTTCCAAGCCCGACACAAGCATAGTCAAGGACTCGGACTGGTAGAAAGCCGCGTATAGAAGATTGACTCCGAGGATACCGAGCGCCTCTTGTTGGCGAACGGCATCGGCGTCGTTCATGTGAACGTGAAGGAGGATCTGATTAGCCTCCGAGGAGCCAGGCGCAGGTTGCCAGCGTATACCGACCCAGCCGTGAGATTCATTGGTACCGGCAAAGTTTCGGGCAGATACGGTGTCAGCAAAAACGAAGAACCCAGTATCCTTGCCGCGTGTCGCCGCGAGTCGTTCGAGTAGCAGAGCGTACTCGTGGTCGAGCATGGCGACCAATCGATCTTTGCCTACGTATCGACTAGTACGACCATAAATACTATCGCTCACCTTCATGTCGTATGCCGACATTGACTTGGCAACAGTTCCGGAGGCCCCACCAACACGAAAAAACCAACTTACAACCTCCTGACCAGCTCCTATCTCGGCAAATGTTCCATAACGCGCTGGGTCGAGGTTTATGTGAAGAGCCTTCTTGGCTGGCTCGATTAGCTTCTGACTTGTGAGGGATAGTTCTTCCATACGATGTGGGTAGGCTACTCAAGGCCAAGCCGCGATGGAAGAGGAAAGATACGTGACCTGGCGGTGCCCCGTCGACGTTGCAGCAACTGAGACATGAGAAAACTCTAATATTTCGGCGCCCGACCCGGGCGCCCTCCAAAAAATTGCGTTGATCAATCAAACCGAGAACAAAAACGACGATCCCTTGGAGGGCGGCCGGTCCGGCCGCCGGATATAACGTGAACCAGAAACATTGATGAGGATCGTGAGATTTCGGCGCCCTCCAAATAATTGGGTTCATCAATCAAGCCGACACAAAAAACGACGATGCTTTTGGAGGGCGGCCGGTTCGGCCGCCGAATGTAACGAGAACCTGAAATATTGATGAGGATCGTGATATTTCGGCGCCCGACCCGGGCGCCCTCCACATATGATCCTACGATGCCCAGGAGAGCCGGCCGCCGCTTCTAAAGCATAATGTCTAGTTTGATGAAATGAATTCTGCTCTACTTCTTGCCATCTTTATCAGCAGATGGCTCAAGAAGTGTCGAGTCGATGATCATCTTGACGGCTTGTTCAACAACCTCACGTTGATTTTTTGGGATGAAGCCTTGCGCGGCGAGCTTCTCCGCCTCCTCGCTCACCATGCTCAGCAAACGCTCTCGCTGTTCGAAGGATATTCCCGAAACGCCAGAGGCGGCTTTAATCCCTTTTACTCCAGATACTCGCTGAACGCCGGAAGCCGCTTTGACCTTGTCCACAGCGTCGACGGCCGACGTGCCTTTGACCCCCTTTGTGGCGCTGGTGGATCCAATTCTTTCAACACCCTTATCGTCTTTTTTCTTGGTCATACTATGTCTCTCCTCTAGGTGCTGGTGTTGTGTTCGAGTTCAGGTTTTGCCAGGACATCCGAGAACGGACCTTTTGATCCCTCCTGTTTAAATCTCTGAATAATAGGTTTTAATCCCGGACGCACCTTCGGGATTGTGGTTGGTTTCCCGAGCGCCATGCTCTTCTGTAAAAAAACGAGCAGCACTTTGTGTTCCCGCATAACGTTCAGTCCATCCGTCTCCCACTCAGAAGCGACGGTACGTAACGATATTCCATCCCAGTAGACGCGATAGAGCAACCACTGATGTACCGGTTCCAGCGATGCCATCACTGATACCATCCGTCGGTAGTCGAGTAATTCATCGGGAAGGGGATCTGTCGAGACCGCTTGTCGCGAAGCTATAATGCTCGCCCCCATGAGGAGCTCTCGAATAGCGGCCCGACACTCCTGTTCATCTCCTGAGCCGCCCTCCTGAGCCGGAAGGAAGCCGTCGCGAATCTCCGGGAAGACTCCATACAGTTCTGCCGATACTTCGCGGGCGCGAGCCTCCGCTGAGGCTCGATTTGATACACCTCGCGACCAGCCCTTTGTTTTGCGAGCGGCATCCGTAGCCGCCTCGTGAATGCGCTTTCGAGCGTAGCCGCGAAACGGTATGCCGCGAGCCGGATCAAATCGTCGAGAGCAGAAGATGAGCGCTTCCATTGCGGCTCCGTCGAGCCCATCGAGGCGCCAGTCCATGTTCCATGCTCTGGCCACTGCTCGCGCGATGCTTTCGGCCCAGCCTTGATGCTCCACAACGAGCGCGTTGGCGTCATCTTCGGATAGGACCGAGGCTTTTTTTGGTTTTTCGTTTGTTGCCATTAGGCGTTCCAGACCCTCCCCGCCAGTTGTAGCCCCGTAGAGGGTCTATCGGCAGGGGTAGGGTCGAAACATTACGAAAATTTGTTAGGTTAAAAGGCTAATAAAAACAGCATGTTAAAAAATAATCTGAAGCAGATTCGAGTGATTACCGGAAGAGAGGGAGAAGTTCTCGTGAGTTGGGTTGCGAGGGCTGCGTAAGAGAAAACAGTGAGAGGTTAGGTTTTTCGATGAAAACAGCAAGCCGAAAAATGACGAAGAAGATGCCGAAGCTCAAGGTCTTAAAGGGGAAGGCCAAGGGTGACAAAAAGTCTATTAAAGCTCAGACGGCTCACAACCTCTCTGTTATCCGACATTCAGGTGAGTTGAGCCCACTCCAACAAGAGGCCCTCATTATTAAGTATCGAATCAAGGCGCGTAAACTCGGTCGTAGCATCCTTCGTCGATGGCACTCTCGAATGGACTTAGACGAGGTTGACAGTATCGTTGACCTCTCTCTCTGCGAGGCTGTGAAGCGGTTCGACCCTTACAAAGGCGCTAGCTTCATGACCTTTCTTTTCTATCATCTCAAAGGCAACCTCGTGCGAGCGGTAGCTACCGCGGCGGCCAGCAGCTCCCTTCCGGCTCTTCTGGCTGATTTCAATGAGGTCTTTGCTGATGAGGCCGATGGTGGCGCAGCTCTGCAGTCTGTCAATGCGATGGAGATAGCAGACGCTGTAACCAGTCAGGATTGCCCACTTCCTGATGAGGCCCTGTGGCGTAAGGAGCTCTCAAGTCGCAGTTCAAACGCTTGCGAGAAGCTGGACGCGTTAGAGCGAGAGATAATTAAGCGCATCTTCGTTCAGGAGCAGCAGATTATCGATATAGCGGCCGCTCTCGGCTACAGTCGATGTCACATCTCGCGTGTAAAGAAAAAGGCTCTTGATACGCTGCAGGACGAACTCCGGGTTGTTATGAATCATGACGATTACGGCCCATTGGCGGCGGAAGCAGAGGAGTCTCAGGATCAGATCCTAGACCGAATCGCGCACCGCAAGGAGATTCATCGTCGTCGTCCTCGCGCGCAAGTTGCTAAGGAGCTCGCGCTGACTGAGGCTAAAGCAGCCTAGTTGGGGCGTGTGATGAGATCCACGGAATAGTGCTCTATCTGTTCCGTGGAAACTTACTAGGCGTCGGTGAAACCTTATCGACTACGATCAAGAAGCGCTCAATCTTGGATGCAGGTAGGCGCACAGTGTGAACCTGTGGGGGGGAACCCCCAAGGTTCATAACAAGGTCATCGACCCCAAGAAGTTCTTCGCCGTATTTAGCGCCCTTGAGAGCTATTACTTTCCCGCCCACCTTAGTTAACGGCAACATCAACTCAATCAAGGCATCAAACGCGGCTACGGCGCGAGAGATTACAATGTCATAACGTTCCCGGTGCGTATTGTCTCGAGCTATGTGTTCAGCTCGGGCATGCAACCCCCTACAATTAGAGATCCCGCAGGTATGCGCGGTTTCCTGAGCAAATCGCACCTTCTTCGCTGTTGAATCAAGAAGTGTCACCTGTGAGTGAGGTAGCGCGGCCGCGAGAGGAACACCAGGAAACCCAGCTCCGGTTCCGATGTCCAGTATGCGTAGAGATGGCGAGGAGGGAATGAACAACGCGCCCGTCAGGGAGTCCAGCAGATGGAGATTGACGTACTCCGCGCGGGGAATTCGAGTCAAATTAAATGACTGGTTGGTAGTCTCAAGGATATCAAGATACCGGATTAAAGCCGCGGCTTTATCCTCAGCGAGCTTGATGCCCAGCTCATGAGTTCCTTCATTTAATTCTACCAATTCGTTATTCACAAACCCTCCGGGTTAGTACTACCCAGGTCTTATTTCGCCACGGAAAGAGGAATGCGGTGCCGAAAGGGGCATTATGCGTATGCGCGGGTAGGTGTAAAGCCTTTCTAAGGTGATCGAGGTCTGCTGAGAAATTTCGCTTTTTAAATTCTGTGCGAGAGGTCCAACCGAGAGCAGAGATACGCTCACTGAGCGTCCTCTGATTAAAAGGAAATGCCTCAAGTATGGAGAAGACTGACAGCAGCGGACTTACAGCCGGCTGTGCGTCGGATATTCCGTAGGCGACATCTGGAGATACCTGCTGAGCTCCCCGTTCGCTAAGGCAGACTCTCAGGTGTTGAGAGCGATTGATCGCTCCGTGGGCCTCAATCAGATAACCGCTGAGGAGCGTCGCGAAAGGTAAGAGAGGGCTGTCGGCTGGTGGGGCCCACGTGAGGTCGCAATCGGCAAGGTGAACGCTCGAGTCAACGATCGAGCTTCCAAACCACAATGTTTGCTCGAGGCACTCATCCTGGAATCCGATAAACTGTCGCACCCATCCAGGGGGAGGCTCGATGAATAATCCCGGACTGACCTTGATGGCGCGGAGTCCTGATATCGACACACTGAGCAGCCATGAGAGGGGTGGGAGATAGTCCTCTGAATCGCGAAATCGCGAGCCGTCGCTGGCTCGTCGAGCGGGATCAGCAAAGAATCCATCAAATGACGAGAGATCGAGTTTCGCGACCTCGTGTTGAGCATCACCACAGATAAAACAAACATTCGTGATCCCCTGGATGTGGAGGTTGTGCTGGGCTACCTCGCATCGTTGTGGGTCGCTTTCGATGGTGGTGACGCGTCTGGCGACGCGGGCAAGTTCAGCCGTGTCGGCGCCAGTGCCGGTCCCGACCTCAAGTATATTCTCGCGACCTACAAAGCAACGGGCGCGGTGACGAGCGATGGAGGCCCTGGAGGCTTGCTCAAGCAGAGCCCGGGAAAAGATCCCCCTGGCCGCCCAACTGCCGAGTTTGTCGTGAGCGACGCGCCGCAGCGCAGTGGTCTCGGCCGCTAATCCGATCACCTCGGCGGGTACGTCGGGGAAAGCTGAGCGCAGCCGCAGCACCAGATCCGCTGACGTGAGTGATTGGTCTCTCATCAGAATCTTTTCGGCCTCTTCGAGAAGAGGCTGGCTTGGTACGTGTTCGGTAGTCACGCGTCCATTCTTGACAGGTTTGACTGATTATTCAACCAGGCTCTATCGGGAATTTTGATCGAGAGAA
>JAFMIS010000198.1 GCA_017853915.1 bacterium | reverse complement strand
ACAAAGAGGGCCAGGACAACCGCTCGTTGAATCGCGTCCTCAAAGTACGTCATAGCTGATGCGGTTAACATCTCTCCCACAAAGAGCACTAACAACCACCCTGCTCTCTTCTGAATGAGGGTCACTACGGGTGTACGGATGTAGGCGTCCTCGAGCGCCTCGCTACCTCCGAGTTTTTGGATATCTTCGGTGACTTCCTCCTCTTGCACGTCAAGGATGTCATCAACGGTCACAATTCCCAACAAAACACCGGCAGAATCAACCACGGGCAGTGTGGGTCGATTGTATTTTTTGAACAGCTCCACTGCTTGTTCTTGATCGCTTTGAACAGAGAGGGCCTCGAACTTATAATTCATGAGGCTTACAACTTCATCGTCTAAAGAAGCGAGCAGGAGGTTTTTTACAGCTACCTCATCAACGAGAACCCCCTTGGAGTCGACAACATACAAGGTATCGAGAGAGTCACTTTCTCGGCCGTGCGCCCGGATATGGTCGAGCACCTCACGGACCTTCCAGTCTTGTTGAATAGTAAGAAAGTCAGGCGACATCAGGCGCCCAACACTACCCTCTGGATATCCCAGGAGGGTGAGCGCGACATCTCTCTCCTCTTTTGGGAGCAGCGCCAGGAGCTGGCGCGCGGCCTCGGCCGGAATCTCCTCAAGGAGCGCGGTACGATCATCAGCCGCCATTTCATCCAACAGACGAGCGGTATGCCTATCCCCGAGACCGCTCAGCAAGGTGCGCTGAAGATCGACATCCAATTCGGCGAATATCTCGGCAGCGAAATCACGGGGTAAAATTCTAAAGATTAGAACCCGCTCCTCGTTCGATAAGTGCGAAAGAAGCTCCGCTACCTCAGCCGGTGCGCTATCAACGATCGTGTCTCGGAGGGCATGAAGCTCTCGATCGACGATCATGGAATTGACGGTTTCTATAGCGAGCATGGTTAGCTGAAGGTTCCTAGTATTGAGGAGAGTCTATCAATGATCATAAAGTGCCCACCACCCGGAACCTTATGAAAAACGCTTCCTGAGATGTTTTTTTTGAGGGTCTCCCCCATGGAAACGGGAACGTACGTATCCGAGTCTCCATGCCAGATGACGGTGGGAACTTGGACCTGAGTTAGAAGTCCGGTCCAATCTGAAGTAAAAAGCTGGTACTCGGTGATTACCCCGCGAGCCCCTTGTCGGAGCGCTTCACGGATGTTTTTTGCCAGCACCAACCCGACCTCTCGGCGAGTCACAATCTGCCGATCCACCGTGGGAAGAAGCGCCCCAAACCACACTTTGGCCGAGAGCGGGAAAGTCCTCCAGATCAGGGCTACTATTCCAATTATGACAGTTCCCAACCAGGGACACGCGACTCCCAGACGGAGCAAAAGCTTATTGGCGATGTTCATCCCCTGTATTGCGCCTGGAGCCTGAACCGGCGCGATCCCGCTCACGATGCCAAGCGAGGTCACTCGATCAGTAAGCAGCGCTGCGGCAGCGATCGCCGTGGGAGTGCCACCTGATACGCCCAAAACCCCAAATGTAGCGATCTTTAGATGATCCGCCACCAAGCGCACATCAGAGGCCCAATCCTCAAAACGCCGTCCACGATACCAGTCAGAACCCCCAAATCCGGGGCGATCGACCGCTATAATGGTTATCCCTCGCTCGAGAGCTTCACGGTGCGCGACCGTAGCCTCTATCCTACACGCGGGGAATCCGTGACTGTAAAAAACCGTGTTCTTAAAATCCCTCGCTCCGAGGACACTACACATGACCGCTCGACCATCGAGGTGTCGAAGCTGTAGCTCATGACCGCGTGGAGACTCGTGCTCTTTCACTTATATCGCTCGTAGGCCAACACTCGGTACTGCTCCACCATCCGATGCGTATTAAAGAAAGAGCCATTGAGAGCGATGGCGTTTCGCATGACCTCAGCCCATTGATTGGGAGAATTATAAAAGCAGGGCAGCACATGATGCTCCAACTGGTGATAAAGGGCGTCGGCATCGGCGTTATCCTGATCGATAGCGGGCATACCTCCTCCATTCAGAGAACTCCGAACGACCCACCCCGTGACTCCTTGGATGCCTCCCTCGAGCCACCATCCGTCGGCTACGCTCAAACTTGGGATCCCATTCAGCGCGCACTTCATACCACTTGTGCCAGAAGCCTCCAGGGGAGCACGTGGCGTATTGAGCCAGAGATCGACACCACTGACGATCGATGCTGCCAATTCCACCTCGTAATTTGGCAAAAAAGCGATACGAAGAAGGTCACCCGAGATATTAGCGACCTCGTGTATTTCGCGAATCAGGTGTTTTCCCCAGTCATCCCGAGGATGGGCTTTACCAGAGAATAAAATATTAATCGGGCCAAAAAGTTCGGCGATATGCTTCAAACGATTAAGGTCCCTGAATAACAATAAGGGTCTTTTGTACTCAGTGGAACGACGCGCAAATCCGATTACTATCCCTGAGCCTCCGAAGGGCATTCCGTAGCGCTCTTGAAGCATGTGGAGCAACGACTCCCGGGCCTCCTTATGCGCCTGCTGGATGTCCTCAACTGGAATACATGTTGCCTGTCGAAGCTGCTCGCTACGCGCTCGCCAGCCGGGAATATAGGTATCAAACAGTCGCGCGAAAGGAGATGCGACCCAACGAGCCGCGTGAACTCCGTTAGTGATGGCAAGAACCTCCGACTCAGGAAACATGCTCTTTGTGACATCCATGTGCTTTCGAGAAACAGCATTCACCGTACCTGAAAACTTCATGGCGAGCTTCGTCATATTCAGCGAGCCATTTTCGAGCAGCGGCCGCGCCTTGCGCATGTATTCAGGGCTCAGGGTTCGCTCAAGAATATCGAGAGAGAACACGTCGTGCCCTGCGGCTACGGGCGTGTGTGTCGTAAAAACACATCGGTGACGAACCGAGACAACGTCAGCTTCTCCGGCTGTCGCCCAATCGGCTGGAATGAGCTCAAGCAAAAGGAAGGCAGCATGGCCCTCGTTCATATGGTGGATCATGCTCGAGGGGTATCCGAGCGCGCGCAGGATTCGTACTCCAGCAACTCCGAGAACTAACTCCTGCCGCGCACGCCATTCAAGGTCTCCGCCGTAAAGGGAGTCAGTGATTCTTCGATCGGCTTCGTGATTCTCAGCAACATCTGTATCGAGAAACAGTATGGGGACTCCATGTCCCGTCACACCCACCTCACGACGTTTCCATGCACGAACTCGCACAAGACGCTCACCAATCGGCACATCAACGATCGGAGCACAGAGCTCTAGGTGACGTTCAGGGATCCAGTCCTCAGGGGATTCCAACTGCTCCCCTTGAGCTCCTATCGATTGCTTCACATATCCTTTACGATGAAGGAGCGTCACTGCGACCATTGGAATCGATAGATCGGCCGCTGCGCGTATCGTATCACCGGCGAGCACGCCCAGTCCCCCGGAGTAGGTTGGGAGAAGGGGATCAATCGCTATCTCCATAGAGAAGTAAGCTACTGGGACGTTCATACTCTTCCTTCTGAGCGAAATGCGGTCGTAAAAGGCAATCCGTAACTATCTGTTTTGGACCACGGCAGGGGTACTATCCCCTAAACGAATAAGGTAGTTATAGCAGCCCTTGCTGCCCGCCGAAACCGATGATTCCAGCGTTAAGGCGTGCTACTCTGTGGGCCCATGAAAGCCGCCCTTATCATCACAAGCCTGATGTGCGAAGCCACTCCTCTTATTCGAGCGATGGGGTTGAAGCCTGCTCGACATGGCGAGCTTGAGGATCGCTTTCAACTGTTCCACTCAAACAACCTGTATTTGGGGATTTCAGGTGTCGGGAAGTTACGTTCGGCGGTAGCGACCTCAGCCCTAATCACTCAGCTCCGGAGCAAACACTCGTCACTAGTGGTTGTAAATATTGGAATTGCTGGAGCTCCTCCGTTAATAGCAGAGAGAGGGCAACTAGTGGTGGTTAATAAAGTCCGTGATATCGCAACCAACCTACGCTTATACCCGGACATCCTGGTAAAGCATCCAGCTCTTGAGCTGCCTCTCGACACTCACGATCATCCGGTTACAAATCCTCCCGAGAATCCAGCGCTAGTTGATATGGAGGCCTCAGGCTTTCTGCAGGCTGCCACAACACTTGTGGCTCCGAGTGAGGTAGCGGTCCTTAAAGTCGTCTCCGATTATTGCGACGGAGTACGAATCGCTCCGGACGAAGCTTCAGCTCTCATTGAGGCTTCAAGTGACGCTATCATCTCGATACTTGACGGATTGAGATCGACGTTATCCGAACACCCAGAGCTTTCAGCGGAGGAAAAGTCTATGATGGGCGACGTCATCGTGCATGCAAGACTCTCCGTCACACAAAAGATAGAATTGGGGCGTAGGTTGCGCGCGAAGAAAGCTCAAGGCGAGCCGTTCGTACCGCTTTTACAAGAGCTCTTGGCAAAGCAGATATCGAACAAAGATGAGCGGCGGGTAGTCTTTGATGAGTTGCTGCGCGGGTTAGACGGAGCCTCGCTGCCGTGAATACGCTCTCTCACTTCTCCCATATATATATCGAAGATGCTGCGCGTTCATATCCGCTGACACAGGAGCTCCTGGCTCGGTTTAAGAAAGCTATCCCGATCTCTATTCAAAACTATAAGGAGGTATTTAATCGACCCCGCCAACGATGGGATCATCAGAGTCAATCAATTAAACTGATCCTAGCGGTACGACACGATGCTTTTCTGTATTCGGGCAGTCCGTTTGTGCCTAATTTTGATCACTCTCGATTCTTCTACACCACTCCGGTACTCAATTGCATCTACGGCTGCGAATACTGCTATCTTCAGGGGCTCCTTTCCTCACCCAATATAGTGGTGTTTGTGAATAGTGAGGACTTTGTGAGCGCCGCCCGTGAGGAATTCGCGAATGAACAACCCGGATATCTGTGCGTATCGTACGACACAGATCTCTTGGCGCTTGAGGATCTATTCGGTTTTTGCGCCACATGGGTCGATTTCGCTCGAACGACGCCCTCGCTGCACCTTGAGATTCGCACGAAGAGCGCTAATATTCAGGCGCTCCGTGATGTTGCGCCTTCACCAAATGTTATTCTTGCTTGGACGCTATCGCCGGATAGTGTTGCGCGGCGCTTTGAACACCGCACCCCATCTCTCAAGGCACGTCTTGAAGCCGTGGTGGAAGCCCAGCGTCAAGGCTGGATGGTGCGGCTTTGTTTTGATCCGATACTACGCGTGCATGACTGGTCGCGCTCGTATGAGGAGCTCGTCGAGGAGACATTTGCGGTCGTCGATCCGAGCAAGGTGCTCGATGTCTCGCTGGGGGTTTTTCGTATCAACAGCGGCTACCTACGAGAGATGCAAGATCGTCGTCCGA
>JAFMIS010000197.1 GCA_017853915.1 bacterium | reverse complement strand
AAATATTTGGCCTCATCAATCAAGGTGACACAGGGAAGGTTGTTCCCTTGGAGGGCGGCCGGTTCGGCCGCCGGATATAACGTGAACCTCACACGATGGCGGTGATTCGCGACATCACGGCGCCCGAGCCGGGCGCCCTCCAAATATTTGGCCTCATCAATCAAGGTGACACAGGGAAGGTTGTTCCCTTGGAGGGCGGCCGGTCCGGCCGCCGGAAATAACGTGAACCAGACATGATGATGGTGATTCGCGACATTTCGGCGCCCGCGCAGGGCGCCCTCCAATACATTCGGGGTCGTCAATCAAGGTGACCCAAGGGATCCTCGAATGACGGGTGGCGGACGCAAACGGCGAACATGGGAAACATTAGATACTCGGTGGTAGATCATGATTTTTTTCAAAAGAAACTAATGGCGCCTCATACGAACAGGGTGACATCTGATAAACCGTTTTTATGGCCACACCGCGTGATACCATTCTGCCTCCTATTTAGGCTTTGTTCGTTATCATGACCTCCCAATCTAACGATCCTCACGTCGGACATTCTCGGACACAGTCGGAAGGCACCCCCGCGGCGGGCGGTGCGGGAACTCCGAAACTCACGGATTGGCGCCACATTCCATTCCTCGCTGTTGATTCTGCTCATACAAATTTGGTGGAGGACGGCATCGCGGTACGACAATTTGGGCGTGGAGGCAACGATTGGTCGGCCGACCTCAAAGTCGTGCATCCATTACCCCTCAATGGCCCTGCCTCGCTAGTAGCTGGGGAGCGGCAGGTCTGCTTGGGAATTAGGGACACCGTTGTTCAACATGGCGGCTTACGGCCTGCTGTCTCGCTCGTTGTGGCCACAAACCTGACGCGATTAACTGATCGTCAGGCCAACGCCATCCTTAACGGGCGCGAGCGCGATATTAGGAGCCTCCGTGGAGAACACCCTCCGACTACTGGAAGGCTTCACGCTCTTAAACGTGGGCTCGCCTCACTGCAGGCCGCTGCGAGAAAGATCTCAAGGCGCGGCGGGGAAGAGATTGCGGCCGAGTATACGGTTTCGATCGTGGTGAATCACGCTCAAAAAGCGGCGATTCAAGCCAGCCGAGGACTGGACTCATGTCCCCCGCTGGTGGTGCTACGCGCTGAGGGCTCGCGCACTCTGCCCATGCCGAATAGAGGGGGCTCTACGCCTTCCGTATCGCGTCATTATACCGTTGCTGCTGGCAAAACAGTTCCTACGTTACTCGAGCCGGGCGAGAACGCACAGCAATTTGACTCACTTCGACTTAAGGAGCGCGGCAACTCTGGGGCTATTAATATTACGCAACTCAGCTGCGCTCTCTTGGGGATTGCGCCCCTGCCAGAAGCGCTTGTGCGACTAGGCCTCAGAGAGGATAGTGAGCTTGATCGTTGGAAGAAAGGCGGTCCACTTCCAGACGCCCTCGCGAACGCGATCGTTCAGAAACGACGGGAAATTCGCGAAGTGCTTTTACAACTGTTCTAACCAGCACCGCTCTCGGTTTTTCGGTTCTTGATTTCGAATTGATCAGAGGATGAGATGTGGCGATTACGTGTTTGTGCCGCCGCGACTATGGCACGATCGCTTCCGGAAGGGGCTGGGGATTACGCATCAGCCTCTGAGGAATTACAATCGTAGAACCCATACGCGGAGTCTCAGAGAGACTCAGTCGATTGTAGTTAGCGATTGCACGCGCGTTCGTTGGGCTTTCGGTGTACCAATCCGATATGAGAGCGATCGTTTCTCCTGAAAACGTAACTTCATGGTGATAGTTTTCACCGTGTCGCGAAAGCTTAGCCACTTGAGCAGCTCCTGGGGGCTTCAACTGTCCCCGTAGTTCACCACGGTATACAACCGGCGCAACGGTCATGTTCTCAGAGGGCCTCTCAGTAATAGCGGGTGTCGCGCTCTTTGGTTTCTCAGAAGCGGCGACGAATACCGCGCGCTGCCTCGTCAAAGACTCCTGGTCTCCCATGGAGATAGCTTCAGCACCAACAACGAACCACTCTCCATCGTACCGTTCACAGACATATACCTGCCCTTTGGCGGGGTAAAATAATTTTAACCGTGTGGGCTGCAGGAATTCCCGCTCAACACTGAGAGCCTCAGGAGTGCCGCGCTCACGGATCAGGTGGCGGAGCGCTTCACTTTCGCCGACATGCTCACGCAAGAACTGCTGCGAGGGCTGCGTCTCATCTGTTGACACAAGAACCAAGGGGCCCTTACCGGCTACTTTGTCAAACCCCGCATTACTTGGCTGAATGCGAATAGTGCACCCCGACGCAATCACAGCCAGCAGTGCGTAAGCTATTAGAAGGAATCGAACATTGCGGGAAGAATTCATGGCTCTCACTAAACACCTACAGGCCCAGGCTTCAATCGACTTATTGTTAAGATTTTTTAAACCGTGCTTATATGAAGATGGCAGCCGCGGTGTAGTCGATTCAGGTAAAAGATCCAGACCGATTTTTTCCGCGGTGTAGTCGCGCGCACAGGAATCGACCGATGTCTTTCATCTCTACATTTGAGCATCTCTGTGACCAGATACGCTGTTTTTATCGCCGTCCGATGACGGCCCTGAGTGTCTTACTCCTTCTCACCTGGCACCAACTCCTTTCAGCATCCCCCGCCGATCCCGACCTGTTCGCCCGACTAGCGGTCGGTAGGCTAGTGGAAACGCTCGGGTTTATGCCCTCAACGGAACCATTTGCTTTCTCCCCCACAAAATCGGTCTGGATCGACCACGAGTGGTTAAGCGGAGTGGTGTTTTGGTGGATCCTCTCTCATTTTGGTGAGTGGGGGCTCGTCGCTTTTAAAGTACTGAGTGCCTCACTAACCGTCATCCTGCTGTTTCGTGCCAGCAGAATGCTTACTCCTGCTATCCCCTCACCCATACTTTTTTGGGCCCTCTGTCTCCTCCAGGCGCTGTTTGGATGGGGGAGCACGATTAGGTGTCAGACCTTCACCTATCTCTTTATATCTTTCTTATTTTTTGCGCTCCTACAGTTGAGAGAGCGCGGCGTTGTCAGATATGTCTTGCTCCTCCCCATCATCTCCATCGCCTGGGTCAACCTGCACGGGGGCTACGCGCTCGGACTCGTAATTATATGGGTGTGGACCTTTGCATCGCTGCTGACAGGCAGAAACAGGATACTGCTCACTGTGGTTGCTCTCGCCTCATGCGCCGCTCCGTGCTTCACGCCGTATGGATTCAAGGCATATTCGGCGTACCTGCTCGCTGCGCTCGGGATGTCGAGGCCAACGATATCGGAATGGGGGCCGCTGTGGACTCAGCCAGCCCCGTTCCTCGGGCTCCTCGTCACGGCAGTCCCTATCATCTGGGGCATTACGCGTTCATGGAAAAGCACGCGTGATCTCGCGGCTCTGTCGCTCCTAGCGCTTTCGACCTACCTGGGAGTTCGACACATCCGCCTCGAAGTATTGACGATGATCACGTTCTTCGTCTTCGGGGCTCCGTATATTCACCTGCTATCACAACATCTCAGGGCTCAGGCTCCACACTTCTTTGAGCGATTAGCTCGATCTGTCGCGGCAGCCGGGACTGCTCTTGTGATCGCGCTTACGGTGAGAACAGTAGGGTTTATCACAACGTCTTCGTCGCTCTCTCTCGATCTCGCTGACTACCCCGTCAATGCTACTCGTTGGATGCGCTCGCATAACCTGCAGGGTCGATTATTGGTTGATTTTAATAACGGTAGCTTTGCGTTGTGGTGTCTCTATCCTCGCTTTAAAGTCTCTATGGATGGACGCTATGAGGAGACATATCTTCCTGAGACCGATCAGTTGAATGCGGAAGCGTTCACATTTGGGTCGCCTGAAGGACGTCGAGCGCTTGAGATTCTTCAACCGACCCACATCCTCGTTCGCGATACCCCGACGGATTCATCATCACCTGCTGAAGCTCTCGGCGATCCTTGGCGGGTTCTCTACTCTGATACGACGTTTACAGTTCTTGGACGGAGCGATATCCCGGCCGCCGAGGAACGAGCCGCTAATGAAACTGATGATATCTGGCAACCTCTATTTTAGAGCAAAATGCGGGCGCTATTCTACGTCCACAATCTCCTGCTCGTCGGCCACGAAATCCTCAAGGCATCCGTACTCGACATTATCGATACTCGCTGTAGCCTCTACTGAAATCTGTTGTGCTCTTCGTTGGCCGACTAAGGTAAGGCTTAACTCAGCATCGGAATTGTTGGAGGAGTGCGCGTTGTCGAGGTCATTATCGTCAAACACAAATGCAAGATACGTCGTGCCGTCAGAACAGGTTCGACTGTAGGGTGTAACGTTGAAGTCACTCCCACCCCACTGATTAAGCTGAGCTGAGTTCTTGAGATATGAGAGCTGCGGAGGAACCTTTACAACAAGGTTAACGGTATCTCCATCATTAAAGATGTCGTCAAAATTGTAATCAAAATCTATCTCAAATATCGCCGGCTCCTGAAGCTCGATCGTCGAGTTGGAGGTGGAGATATCGGTCACCTTGGTGTCCTCATTGTCGGCGCACCCAGACACGGCCAGAGCAAGGACACACACAAACAACTTGGTTGATAAACGACACATACGACCATCCCCCGTTTACTCGTTCTCATTCACATCGTAGGTATCGGCTCGGAACGTGACTACGTTCATCAAGCCCCAGGATATATATGGCTTGCCCGGCTACCCTGGCGAAATGGTACATGGATTTGAAACGCTAAGGGAGTTTTGATAATCGAGCCAGCCTCTCTGGGTACGGGGAAATAGGTCTAAAACCGACCTAAAGAGACCGATTTCTGTACAAAAACGCATCTTCTATCAGTTACGACCGTCGTCCAATTCCGTAGAAGTCTTGGTTACCACACAGGGTCTTACTGGGCATGCTCCGTATCATCTGAGTCAAAGAATGAGCATGGGACGAGAGCGAGGTTTGCTGCCGCTCCACGAAGTCAAAGGAAGTCTTGAGGTCTACCCTCTTCTCGCCCACCTGAACGGTCAGCGTGTATTTGCCCGGATCCGCCAAACCTGAGTTCGCGCCAGGAGCATCAACGGGGGCATGATCACCGGAGGATAACGTCTCAAAAAGCTCGAGGGCCAGCTCACGCGACTTCACGAGCTTCTCTGAATCGACTTTCTCTATCGTCTGTTGTCGCGTCTCGGAGCGTCCGCGATGAATCGTCCCGCACTCTGAAAATAGTCCGGCTGGAAGAAGCTTATATTGCTCGAATTCAGTGTTAGTCAACGAGGCTCTACTTACGTACAGGGTGTATGAAATCGAGGCGAGCCCCTCTGGAGTACTCGGAGGTGCTTCGTCGAACATCGCGCACCCGCACAGAAGAGCACTAAAGGTTAACGAGAGTAGAGTGTGTTTCATAAA
>JAFMIS010000196.1 GCA_017853915.1 bacterium | reverse complement strand
GAAGGCGGATGGGGCTCCCGATCGAGTAGGGAACCCTACAAGTCGGCAGTATGATCAACGCCTCCCCCCCGTGATCCCCGGTGAGGAGGTCGTTACCGAGGGAGGACAACGGATGCGCGTATGGTCGAGCTCCGGGCCGGTGCCTGTAAATCCGGTTCCGACTCCTCAGACCCTCAATGGTAATGGAAACGGATATGGACCGGGGGTGATAGTGGATGGCAGGGGAGAGCGTCCGCTGTTTCCCGATCGGCGCCCCTAACGGGGTGGCAAAAGAAATTTCCGCCCAACGAAAAGACTATCGTGGTCGAACACACTCTTCTACCCAGGTCGCATAGGGATGTGACACACTCCCGGGTTCCCACGCCACGAACTCTGGTACCTCATACGGATGGTTTTCGAATATTCGCTCGCGCAGCTTCTCAAGCGCTTCAACGCTTGTCTTGATAATAAGTAGCGCCTCCTGGTCTATCGCTACCTCTCCCTTCCACTGATAGATCGACTGAACGCCATCAACGATCGAGACGCAGGCAGCAAGGCGCTCACCGACGACTATTTTAGCGATAGCGGACGCTACCTCCTTTGAGGGACAGGTAACTAAGCATAGCCGAATGTTCATCACGACCTCCCGTTAAGCGACCCCGGGTACAGGGGAACTGCGCCGATGAGAGAGATATAACCCACTGATCTAGCTGAATCCACCCGTTTTTTACCAGTGGATGAGGGTCATTTATGAAGATCTCCGAAACTGGTACACTCTCAAGCTATTGTTTCAATCAACCAAAGGATCGATTGTCCATGAAGAGCTCCCTGCTGTGTCTGCTGGTAACCGCTATCCCCGTCTCGCTCGCGTCGTTGGCCCATGCGGATGACGCTAAGCCGAAGAAGTTGCCCAAGAGCGGACTCCTTGCTTCGACCTCGATCTCAGGCGCCGGTAACACCATCGTGACTGATACCTTTGGTGGAGAGGATCTTACCGGAACCGATATCGCTCCTATCACCGGTTCAGTCTCCCGAATCGATGAGAAGACCTGGGGCTTCAAGGTATTTAACAACTCCGATGACACCTATTCCTTTAGTGTCGATCTTACTCAAAAAACCGATGCGGGCGCGGCGATAACCACCAGTTCATATTCATTTCAACTCCGTCCAAAATCATCCGATAGTCGCCAGGTGCAGAGCGTACTGAGGGCCGCGGGCGCGGATCTCGTGTTGCGGACCTACAGAAACCTCACCGCCGAACGAGCGGCGCGCGAGAATCCGTAGAGGAGTTGGTAGTGAGCACACAGCGGGCACAACTTAAGAACCCGACAAATAAGGAGCTTAAGGCTCTCGAGAAGTTCGTAGTGCCGTACAACAACAGCACGGGCGATATCCGTTTTCACCTAACCTATCCGAACCAGTACTGGGTCGCGATGTCCAACCTCGGGTTCCAGGCTGTGTACGATATCTTGGCGCGCGATCAACGCGTGATCGTAGAGCGCGGATTTCTTCCGGAGCGTTCCGACGAGCCGCAGGTGTTCGCGGAGCGATGGCGCTCATTCGAAAGCAATCGACTCTTGGCCGATTGCGACATTATGGGCTTTAGTCTCTCCTTTGAAACGGATTATCCGCACCTGCTTCGGATGCTGAATAATCAGGGGCTTCTCTTCTCATCGTGGCAGGAGCGCGAAGCGGCGGCGCGCGATGCGCGATTCCCGATACCGTTGATTATCGCGGGTGGCACAGCGGTAACTCTAAACCCTGAGCCGGTAGCTGATTTTCTCGATGTGTGCGTAATAGGAGAAGCCGAAGAGCTTCTGCCGGAGTTAATGGGGGCTGTTCATCAAGCTAAGCAAGAGGGTTGGTCCCGCGAGCGACTCCTTCTCTCCGTGGCACAGATTGAGGGAGTGTACGTGCCTCGTTTTTACCAACCGCGCTACAACGAGGACGACTCCGTCTCTGGATACGAGGCGCCCGACACCGTGCCTTCACGACCGCGTAGAAGATTTGTGAAGGACATCTCAAAATTCAAGACCTACTCGCGCATTTTGACTCCAGAGACCGAGTTCAAGTCGATGTTCCTTACAGAAACGGGGCGCGGATGTGAGATGGGGTGTCGATTCTGCGTGGCGGGATACATCTATCGGCCGATTCGAAAACGCAGCGAGGAGGCTCTCAACGATACCGTAGAGATCGGGCTTGAGAATAGCGACGCGATAGGATTTGTCGGAGCTGCCGTGTCCTCTCATAAATCGATCTCAAAACTGGCGAAGACCGTGGCGGATAGGGGGGCACGGGCCTCTCTTAGCTCCATTATGTCTCAGAAGGTCTCCAAGGTTCTCGCGGCCAGCATCTCCGAGAGTGAGTACAAGACCGTCGCCCTGGCGCCCGAGGCTGGCAGCGAGCGTCTCCGTCGCGCGGCGGGTAAGCGCGTATCTAATGAACAGGTCATCACGGCCGCCACAGAGATGGCGGAGGCTGGAATACGGGGCTTTAAGCTCTATTTCATCGTTGGTCTTCCAACTGAGACCGATCAGGATATCGACGCAATCGCGCAGTTGGCGATCGACATTCGAGACGCGGTCGTAGCGGTGTCAAAGCCTACCGGAAAGCTGGCGTGGGTAGCGCTCTCAGTGAACCCATTTATCCCGAAGGCATCGACGCCGTTCCAGTGGGAGCCGATGCTGAGTCCTAAGGTGCTTGACCAAAAAATTGAGAGGGTGCGCTCCCTCGTGCGCAAGATTCCAAATCTTGAGATGCGTTTTGAACCCCCAAAAGAGAGCTACTTTCAGGGGCTCTTGTCGCGTGGAGACCGTCGAGTTGGAAAGCTCCTACTCGAGGTCGAGAGACGCAAGGAGACCTGGAAGTGGTTGATCAGCAAGACTTCCCGTCGCATCGTTCCCGAGGTGCCCCCGGTGGACTTTTACGTCTCGCGCAGGATAAGCTTCCACGAAGTATTACCGTGGGAGTCGGTAGACTCCCTGATCCCACGCTCACTCCTTGAGCGAGAGTCGATGCGAGCCCACGAGGGGGAGGATTGGGTCCAACCCCGAGCAGAGGATCAGCCTCTGGCTCGTGACGAAGATGTGGTAACTCGGGGGGTTGATCTAGCGGTGGTGGAGAACGGTTAGAGTCATAGCGTAGTAGAGGAATGCTGAGTATGTCAGATATAGGGGCGATAATTCCGGTTATATCGGGCAAGGGTGGAGTGGGAAAATCAACGGTGGCGGTCAATCTCGCCATCTCGCTTGCGCGCACAGGTGCCAAGGTTGCGCTGATCGACAGCGATTTTTACGGACCGAGTATCCCAACGCTTATGGGTGGTGGCCAGGTTGTTCCCGATCACGAGGAGCGACTTATCCCACCAATGAAGTACGGCATTAAGTACATCTCTCTAGGATTTTTCCTTCAGAATCCCGACGACGCTGTGATCTGGCGCGGACCCATGTTCAATAAGGCCCTGCATCAGATGTTTGAGGACGTCAATTGGGGCGCGGTAGATTACATGATCATTGATATGCCGCCTGGCACAGGCGACGCTCAGATCTCGCTGACTCAAATGGTGAAACTCAGCGGGGCTGTGGTGGTAACGACCCCGCAGGAAGTTGCTCTGGCTGACGTGCGCAAATCGATTAATATGCTCCGCAAGGTGAACGTAGATATTCTCGGAATCGTCGAGAATATGTCCGGATTGCCGCTCCCGGACGGCACACTGATGCCGGTATTCGGTCAGGGTGGTGGCGAAAGGACCGCCAAGGAGTTCGGCGTGCCTCTTCTCGCGCAGCTGCCGATCGATATAGCTATTCGGGAAGGTGGCGACCAGGGCACCCCGATCGCGGCGGGCAATTCACCGATCGCCACCAAATTTCACCACCTAGCAGAGAAGATCGTCGCCATCGTAGCGGAGCGCAATGCCGGTCAGCAGCAGCTTAAGATCGTCAATTAAGGCGCGCACATTCCTTTGAACTCGTCTCGATAGCTTTATTGAGAAAGATGGGACGGCTCCGTACGCGCCGTGCATAAATGGCGGGCAGAACTCCGGCGCTCGAGTTATATTGCGCGCGTCAAGTAATGCTGCAACCCGCGGCATTTTTGTTGCGCTCTTGTAGTAAGTCGATCTTGCTCGTGCGGGCGCGACGTGATTCTATCGGGAGATGCGTTTTTCATCACTCTCGTCTGGAAGTAAGGCCAACTGCACATTTGTGGAAGCGGCAGGTGTTCGGTTTCTCGTCGACTGCGGTCTGTCAGGAAAACAGGCCGAGGAACGGCTTGGTCAAGTTGGAATTGATCCCAAGACGCTGTCGGCGATCCTTGTAACGCACGAACACGCCGACCATATCAATGGCGTAGCAACTCTCAGTCGACGATATGGGATCCCAGTGTACGCCAATAGTCGGACGATGGAGAGGATCTCCAAGCCTCGCGGCAGGGAGATCTTCAAAACCGGCTCCGACTTCTCGGTTGGTCAGGTAGAGGTAACTCCGTTTAGCATCGTTCATGATGCCGCCGATCCGGTAGCCTTCTCAATTCGAGCGGAGGGACTGAAGCTTGTTATAGTGACCGATCTCGGTCGGGTGACAACGCTTGTTCAGGAGCATACACGGGGAGCAAACGCGATACTCCTTGAGTCGAATCACGACCAAGAGATGCTCCAGTCGTGCGGCTATCCATGGGAGCTTAAGCAGCGCATCGCCTCAACCCACGGTCACCTCTGCAATGAGGCGGCAGGCCAGCTGCTTGAAGAGATCATGCATCCGGGGCTCTTTCATATCGTACTCGGGCACCTAAGCGAGAACAGCAACACCCCCGCGCTAGCCCTTGAAACAGCCAATCGCTATCTGAAACAGTGTGCTGACCGCGCAACTAACCTCCAAACTCTGCTCTGTGGTAATGTTTATGAGAGTTTGCCGTGTCTTGAGCTTGATGAGGCACCCCAGGCCGCGGTAGTTATTAACGCATGATTCCACGTTATACGACCCCAGAGATGGCGGCTATTTGGACCGATGATTCGCGGTACCAGATCTGGCTAGATATTGAGAGGCACGCCCTTGAGGGGCTGGTCGCTGTCGGACAGGCTCCGGCCGAGGCGATTAAGGCCTACAACGACAAAGCTGCTTTCTCGTCGGCTCGAGTTCAGGAGATTGAGCGTGAGGTAAAGCACGACGTTATCGCGTTTTTAACAAACGTGGCCGAGCATGTTGGTCCGTTCTCTCGGTATGTGCATCGCGGAATGACCTCAAGCGATGTAGTTGATACGTGCCTCGCCGTCCAGATGCGCCGGGCTGGGTTGCTCTTAGCAGATCGAATCACAGCCCTCCTTGCGATACTCAAGAAACGCGCCCTCGAATTCAAGGACACTCCGTGTATCGGTCGTTCGCACGGCATTCACGCGGAGCCTACCACATTCGGTATCAAGCTAGC
>JAFMIS010000195.1 GCA_017853915.1 bacterium | reverse complement strand
GGGTATAACGTGGACTTGAAATGCTGACGGTAATTCGCGACATTTCGGCGCCCGAGCCGGGCGCCCTCCAGATTTATAGGGTCGACGTTCGGCGCCGAAAAACATCATCTATCTTTCGACGAAGAAGCCCCATGCTGATCGGCTTTGCTAAGTAATCATCAACTCCGAGATCAAGGGCTGAATCAATAGCCGGAGCGTCACGTACCGCGCTTACCATGATAAAAGGGATATCGCACAGATCGGGATTTCCTCGCAGAGTCTCCAACAGCTCGGTACCAGTCATCCCATCCATCATCTGATCGCTAATAATAAGATCGGTGTATTCCTCTTCCAGTTTGGTTAAGGCCTCGTGCCCGTTGCGAGCAGTGGCGATATTCTCAAAGCCGATCTCTTGAAGCATGTCCATCAGCAACCCACGCGTAGAGGGCATGTCATCAACTATCAAGACTCTACTCTCTCGCAATTCCTTAGCAGAACTCATACAGGTGCCTCCTTAAGGGGTGAACTCCTTCTCTAAGGGTATAAACGGCATTTACTCGGTAGTACTTAAGCCCTTTACAGTTACCCCCTTCAACCAAATCCTGAGAAATCAGCTGGTTACCATCTTCCTCCCCTTGACCGTAGTGATTTCAGCGACATAGACTAAGCCCATGAGTGGTATGTTTAGAAAAATGCTCGTGGCCAAGATTCACGGCGCCGTCGTTAGCGAGGCTAATGTGGACTATGAGGGTAGCATCACCATACCTGAGGACCTCCTCTCTCTAACTGGGCTACTACCGCACGAGGCTGTGGCTGTATGGAACGTTACCTCGGGGGCTCGCTTTGAGACCTATATCCTCAAAGGACAACCCCATAGCCGCGAGTTCCACGTCAATGGCGCCGCCGCACACCTCGTTCAACGGGGAGATAGGCTCATTATCGCCGCTTTCGGCGTTTTGCCGCATTCGGAAGCCCTTTCCCACAAACCGATCGCCGTTTTCATGAACCCGGATAACACCGTAAAGGATATCCGCGATGAAAAGCCAAAAAACGTTGTAGGTTGGTAAAAACATCTAACTTTCGATCCGCAGCGCAGTCGCGCGCTCCTACGCAGATATTCATAGGAAACATGCGCTAAGCGAAGCGCTCGCATCTACTCTCAATTCTTTTCTGATGCGACACATGATTTCAGCGGTATGGCTCAAAACTGACTCACTTGCGCCGATGAATCATACACCTGAGCGCGAAAAATCACCTTTTTCGAAAAAAAGAGCACGACATCGCTAATCGCACCAAACCAAAAAAACCACGACAGGTAAGCCACTTAGCTACCTTGTCACAAGAAGCCCCTCA
The DNA here is from genome assembly GCA_017853915.1 of bacterium. Lineage (GTDB taxonomy): Bacteria > Bdellovibrionota_C > UBA2361 > UBA2361 > OMII01 > OMII01. The sequence continues at coordinate 4,069 of JAFMIS010000195.1, read as the reverse complement.
AACTGGTACAAACTTTTTACAGCCTTTTCAGTGCGTTGTGACAACTCGACCTCGGGCATATGAGACAACGCTCTCCGTTGATTGAAAGAAACTCAATCAGTCTTTTGGAAAGTGTACGGGAGGATGTCATGAGAGACGAGAAGATTTCAGACGTAGGATTAGTTGATCAATTCAAAGAGGGAAACATCACCGCGTTCGAGGAGATTATCGAGCGCTATGAAGCAAAGGTCATGAACCTTGCTCTGCGTTTCACTCGCAACCAGGAGGATGCTGAGGAGGTAATGCAGGATGTCTTTACCACAGTATACCGCAAGATCGATGGATTCCGCGGTCAGTCCGCTTTCTCAAGTTGGTTATATCGAATCGTTGTGAACGCGGCGTTCATGAAGCTGCGCAAAAAGAAACAGAATCATACCGTGTCGATGGAGGACCTTGCTCCCGCCGTGAAGCAGTACTGCATGGAACGAGATAGCATCGCCACTACCCACTCGCACAACATCGCGGTGACACGAGAACTTCAAGAGGTCCTGCAACGGGCGATCGATAAGCTGCCTGACCAGTACCGAGCTGTATTCGTTCTTCGAGATGTTGATGGCCTCTCGAACCAAGAAACGGGTCAGATTCTTGACCTCTCAGTACCGGCCGTAAAATCACGATTGCATCGCTCCCGCATCATGCTTCGCAAGCGTCTTCAACGCTACTATGAGGACTTCACCGGTAACAAAGCCGTTATTGAGGAGCTCAACTCTGATGCCGCCGACCAGGAGGTGGCTGCCTAATATATGTTTGGGAGTGACTTGATTAACTCCCAAAAAACTGATTTTCGATGCCCCCGTCGGAGTGGAGAGATGAGACCTCCCCTCCATCCGCCCTCCGATGGGACATCACTTTCTTTTCTACTCTCCCTTTCCTTACCTCCGAAATCCTCCCTGCTTTTGCTCTTAAGTCGTTTCAAGGGTGGCACGAAGCCGGCTTTTGGAGTATCGAACGCCTATGTCTTCACAATCGCGTCTTCTATCGCCAGCTCTCTTCGTAGCGGCTCTGGGCTATTTCGTCGACGTGTATGACCTCATTCTTTTTCTCGTTCTCAAGAACCCCTCCCTCACTGAAATTGGGGTGGCTCCTACAGCACTGGTTGAGACGGGAGCGCACCTGCTTAATTATCAGATGATCGGTCTTCTACTCGGCGGACTCATCTGGGGAGTTCTGGGCGACAAGGTTGGGAGAACCAAGGTGCTATTTGGCTCCATCATCATTTACTCCTTGGCCAACATCGCCAACGCTTTCGTTGTGGACCTTGCTACCTATGCCGCTCTTCGGTTTATCGCCGGCTTCGGACTCGCGGGAGAATTGGGCGCCGGCGTCACGCTTGTGGCTGAAATTTTGCCGAAACATCTTCGCGGATATGGAACAACCATCGTCGCCTCGGTCGGGGTCCTCGGGGCTGTGGTCGCCGGAATCACGGGAGAGATCCTGCCGTGGAGAGCTTCTTACATTGTTGGGGGTCTGCTGGGTCTCGCCCTTCTTACTCTTCGCCTCTCGGTCAAAGATTCCGAGATATTTGACTCAGCCAAACGAAACGCCTTATCCAGAGGAAATCTAGCGATCATTGTTTCCTCGCCGACTCGCCTCGGGCGCTATCTGACCTATATCACCCTCGGTCTACCAACCTGGTACGTAGTTGGAATCCTGGTCGCTAACGCCACGACTATCTCAGGAAGTCTAGGTGTTCTTGGCACGCCAAAACCAGGTTGGTGTATCGCAGTCGCTTATCTTGGCCTCTTTGTAGGGGATGCTACTTCGGGGCTTATAAGCCAGAGGCTAAAGAGCAGGAAACGCCCCATGGCGCTTTTTATCGTAGCCGGCTTGATCACGCCTATACTTTTTCTCTCCCATCACGGCCTGTCGGTGCGGGCGCTCTACCTGTATTACTTCCTTCTCGGGATTTTTGGAGGCTATTGGATACTTCTCTTAACTTCAGCGACTGAGCGCTTTGGCACAAACATTCGCGCGACCGTGACTACAACTATTCCGAATTTTATTCGCGGCGCTGTAGTTCCTATGAATATGATCTTCCTCTACCTGAAAGATGGATGGGGGATTATTAACGCCGCTCTGGTGGTGGGACTCGGGGCTTCCGCTGTAGCGGCTCTAAGCTTATTCATGATTAAAGAGACCTTTCACGACGATCTCCACTTTATCGAGGAGTGATTGCTACCCTTGGGGTAGCCCATGAGTGGCCAGATTCTTATTTTTATAGCCAGGCTCCCGTGTGACTTCTCTACCGAACCAACTCGGAGGCGTAAATCTCTGGGCCTCTATTCGCGAGGAAAACTCGACCTCCACCACCGCAAAACCTGACAGAGACCCGTTGTAGAGATCGAGATGCGCTATCGCGCCATGCTCTAAACCGATCTCATATCGAATCTTATCGATTCGACGCCCCTGGGTGTGTGGCCACAGAACCTCGAACTGCTCCAACGTGAGCGGGATCTCAATCTCATCACGCGCGAGATCGCCTGCGCTCTTCACGGTTTGCCAGAAACTATGGCCCGACCTGCGAACGCGGACCTCTGAGCCATCCTCCATAAGGGCCAGATACCCTTGCACGATCTCACAACGACGTGCCGCAGCCACATCGGGGATCTCTGACACCAGCCACTTGCGCTCAATCTCTTGCGGAGGCACTCGAAGGCCATCCTTGTTCTCCGCGACACGACCTATAGGGCTCTCAATTAGCGGCATGAATACAGCTCCTCGTTCTCCAAGTTGTAGTATACCGCTCTGGCGCGCCTACTCAAACCGAATTGCCTGCCCCATCATCCGGCGCGTACGCCGTTCACGTGATACCCGGCGGCCGGACCGGCCGCCCTCCAAGAACATCATAGTTTGGAGGGCGCCCGGGTCGGGCGCCGAAATATCACAAATTACCCAGCACGCTCGCCGTTCACGTTACACCCGGCGGCCGGGCCGGCCGCCCTCCAAGAACATCGTCGTTTGGAGGGCGCCCGGGTCGGGCGCCTCTCAGGCCGCTTCAGCCACATCATCACCTTGGAGCGACTCGGAGAGCTCACTCGCCAGCATGACGGCCAAAACGACTAGATCAGCCCCGCTACACGGCTTACCATTTGAGTAAATCTTGAGCCCCTCGGCAGTCAGATATTTCTCATTGATCGCCAGAGTTGTCGGTCCCGGACGCTTCCTCTCCGGATTCGTCCGCAACACCATCCGACGAATCAAGCTCGTACCGAAGTGATCTACTCCGAACATCTCAATCAGCCACATCGGCTGCTTCGATATAGCGTAGTCGAGACTCGCCGCCAGTGACTTCGCTCGCCCCGAGATCGATGATGGCTCAAACCGAGCCGCCGTTCGGGTCGCAAGCAACGCGAATCCTCGCACCGCCGATGTCCACTGAAACGAACCAGCGTCCGAGCGCGCCCCACTCTGCTTTCCCCGCACAGTACGCCGCACCTCGCCGGTTGCTAACTTAAACGCTACTTCTACCAATTCCTCATTTTCAAAAAACAATGTCAGCTCTCTCACGTCCGTCTCCATCTTGAAAAGATTTTTAACTGTCTGTCAGTAAAGGAATACACCCCCACGCTGTGCCACTGCCCGCGGGGCGCTTTGGCATGAATACAATCGAGATTTTTTAGAGTTATAAGGATCTTACGATTCATGATTTTTCTCCTTTGTTGACGTACACGGACCACTACCTCATGGACAGCACAGCGAGTACAAAGTCTTGTACTGGCCTGTGCCACCACGAGCTATGTCGCGTTGAACCGGAAGCTTTGGAGGGAATGGGGGGAGAAAGTTACCTTTCGAAGACCCGTTCCTTTCGTCGCTCACGGGCCTTCGCGGTTATCTCTTACTCGTCAGGGAGTTAGAGACGCGCAAGACCACGCCGACGCCCCGGAGGGGCGACGAAGCACCTGATCGTGACGCTTTGTGTCACGAGTATATGTTTGCGAAATTTGCGCCATAGACCTTCACTATTGTCAGAAGACGATTCCTTTTTCAACAAAAATCTGAAGTCAGGATTCAGAATGCGTCTCCACCCTGG
>JAFMIS010000194.1 GCA_017853915.1 bacterium | reverse complement strand
CGGAGATCCTCGAGTTTCTTGCCGAAGAACGCGGAAGCCGCTTCAGGCATCCCATGAATAGCGACGGCCCCTTCCTGGCCGAGGTAGACCTCATTCAGATAAAGCTCGAGCAGCTGATTTTTGGAGAGGTGCCTCTCAAGACTGAGTGCTGTCGGGATCTCAAGCAATTTGCGAGAGAAGGTTCGCTTGGGAGAGAGAAACAAGTTCTTGGCGAGTTGTTGGGTGAGAGTACTTCCACCCTGCACTAATCGCCGGGCCAGCACATTCCGCATCACGGCGCGAGCAATGCTGACAAGATCGAGGCCAAAGTGGGAATAGAAGCGCTCGTCCTCGATCGAAATCACGCTCTGTTGAACGATAGAGGGAATTTGCGTTAGGGGTACAAATGAACTGGCGCGTACATCGGCCGAACCGATGTACGAGATAACCTGGGGTTCAAGATAAAGGTGACGGGATACGTAGGTATCATCCGGCTTAAACGGTATGCTCTCTTTTCGAGCGGATACTGACTCTCCGTTAAAGTTTGTAAATGCCCTTGAATAGATTGAGATAGCTTGTGGCCCAATGGCAAACTCTCCCGGCCTTGATGGGATCCCCGAGACTTCTGAATAACGCCGGTCGAGTAGTGCCGTCCGAATTATTTTAATATCTTCACTCGAGTCGGCTCCAAGCCGAGTCACCATCCCAGTGATATCAAGAGGGGAGGAGTAGATGACAGGAAGTTTCGGTGTGGTTAACGAGTTCAATCGAGCCACTACCCGGTGATCAATGACGTAAAAAAGCCCTGCAAGAATGAGCGCGCAGACCAAGAAGCAAGGAACGAGTGCTCGACGAACGCGTTGGCGAACCGTAAGCCGCTTTTTTGGTTTACGCACCCGTGGAGAGCTGGCCTTGCGAGGCTTTTTGCTCCTGCGGACGGGCTTCTTTGGGGGCGTATGGGCCTTCATAAGGAGCCACCGCATGGATTCTTGAATTGACCGACGAAGTGACTGGCGCGCGGTTTATAATGTTGGTTTAATCGCCGAGGAAGGAGCAGTGCGTAGTCTCTTAGGGGTCTACCTATCTGGTCTGGGTCCATAGGCATGAGGTGCGAGGAAGATTCTATGATCAGTCGGTTACGGGGTGTAGTGGTTGAGATCGAAAGCGAAGCCATAATCGTGGATGTTCAAGGGGTCGGATACGGGGTGAGCTGCACCTCTACCCTGCTAGCACGACTAACTCTCGGCACTGAGCAGACGATCTGTGTTTACACCGATGTGCGCGAAGACGCCATTCGGCTTTTTGGATTCGATTCTAATGCGGAGCGTCAGATGTTCCTCCTTTTGAACAAGGTGTCTGGTTTGGGGCCACGCTCATCCTTAGACGTGTTGTCGAATGTTCCTATTCGAGACCTATTGAGAGCTATCGGTTCCGGTGATGTTCACGCTCTTATGTCAATCCGTGGAATCGGTAAAAAGAAAGCTGAACGTATCGTGGTAGAATTGAAGGATCTGGTCGGTTCCATGGTTGAGATGAAGAGCTCACCGTTGCAATCAATGATAACCGTCGAGGGGTCAAAAGGTGGCGCTCGAGTCTCGCCGTCGGGAGATGCTGTTGCGGCCTTAGAGGTGCTGGGTTTCTCGCGCAAGGATGCCGAGGTGGCTGTATCCAAGGCTATGCAGGGCGAGGGGGCGTCGCATGAGGCTGGGGACTTGATTCGGGCCGCGTTGCGGTTTGTGTAACTAAAGACCGGCAAACCCCTGAATTTATCTCATTTAATGATAGGTGGCGCGGTTGAAGTCCCCTGTTGTGGGAAGTCTAATCAGTGTACACTGAACCGGTATTTCACTGGGACACTTGGAGATGGCGGAAAAGCGAGAAGAACGAGAGGGGCCAAGCACGCTTGGAGAGGGCGTGGAGGTCTGGGGTAGGGCCAATGATAGTCTTACACCGATCCAGGAACGTTCCTCGCTCCTGGGTGATGATGAGCAGCTCGTAAGTTCATTGCGACCCAGTAAGTTTGATGAGTATGTAGGACAAGAGCATGTGAAGGGCAATCTTCAAATTGCCTGTGCGGCCTCGAAACGAAGAGGCGACGCCATGGATCACGTCCTTTTGCACGGCCCGCCGGGCCTTGGTAAAACCTCGCTCGCTCGAATTATCGCGGGAGAGCTCGGAGTTGGTTTTAAGAGCACCTCAGGTCCGGCTATCGAGCGCCCGGGAGATCTCGCGGCCATCCTGACCTCGCTATCGGAGCGGGATGTCCTGTTTATTGATGAGATCCACCGCCTCTCACGAGCAATCGAAGAGGTTCTTTATCCAGCGATGGAGGACTTTGAACTGGATATCGTAATTGGCATGGGACCGGCGGCGCGCTCAGTGAAGATCCCCGTGAAGCCCTTCACACTGGTTGGCGCCACCACACGGTCGGGGCTACTCACATCACCGCTGCGCGATCGTTTCGGTATTGTACATCGCTTGGATTTTTATAACCCGCGAGAGCTCGGGCAGATTATCATTCGTTCCTCTCAGATATTAGATATTGAGTGCTCAATCGAGGCAGGAGCGGAGATAGCCTCTCGCGCTCGGGGAACGCCTCGTATAGCCAACAGGTTGTTGAAGCGAGTGCGTGATTACGCTGAGGAGTGCGCGCACGGTGTCATTTCGCAAGAGGTGGCATCGGAGGCGCTGCAGCTTTTGGACATTGATGCACTCGGTCTCGATCGCACCGACAGGGCGTTTCTCGCGCTCATTATTGACAAGTTTTCAGGGGGCCCAGTCGGGATTGAGACTATCGCTGCGGCGCTTGGAGAGGATCGCGATACACTCGAGGATGTTTTTGAGCCGTACCTTCTTCAGGAAGGATTCCTCTCTCGGACCAAGCGCGGTCGGGAGGTAACGGAGAGGGCTTACAAACACCTCGGTAGGACCCCTCCAATACATGGTCCTCAAGGAAACTTATTCTAAAGGGCGGGGTGTGAACGGGATCGTACTAGCCTTCATAAGCCTACACGCGCTCGTTGTCGGCATCGTTCAGGTGCAATGGTCGAGCCCAGAGCGGCTTGGTATCTCAATAGTAGCGCGGGACCGAAGGGATGAGATCTCACGCTGCTTAGAGAGCTCCCTTCAGGCGCGCCTGCGATTCGAGGTGAGGCTGTGTAGCCGTCGTTCGATGTGGTTTGATCACTGTGAGGATACCCGCGCTGAACTCCATACGGTTGAATTCGATGAAGTCACGGAAAGTTATCGAGTCGTGACAGATCGCTTTGGCGACAAACTTGAGGCTATAGCGGTTGGAATACCTGCTCGCGTTGATGCCATATCCTCGGCCACGACAGTGAATGAAATGCCACTTCGATTTATCGCGCGCGAAGCTCAGGAAAGTGACGCGAGCCGGGGCGCCTATGTCCAGGTACGAACCATCTTCACCTGCAGAGGTGAGGTAAATCGTACAATAGCGCATCTTTCGCGGATTATTACATTCGGTCTGGTTAATGTGGTGGAGAATAGCGCCCCATGGAGCGATTTCTCTCTCCATCCACCAAAGTAGATGCGCAGGAATCGGAAGATGCAATGAAACTCGGCTATCGACTGGGAAAACGGGGACAAATCGTTACAGCGGCAGTCGCCACAGCTCTGATCGTGCTTTCGCTCGCGATCTTTATCCAGGCGCGAAGTGATGAAGAGGCTCCATCCAACAACCTGCTTTTTTTCGCGCTAGTTAATGTAAATATTATCGCCCTTCTGGTTCTGATCGTTCTGGTTGTTCGAAACGTTATCAAATTAATGTTCGAGCGACGACAGGGAATCCTAGGAGCTAAGCTTCGCGCTCGTTTGATGGGTTCTTTTGTTCTGATAGCGCTCGTCCCGATGGGGATATCATTTATTGTCGCCAGTGGTCTTATTAATCAAGCTATTCAGGGCTGGTTTAGCACACAGATTGAGGCGATTGTTTCCAGCTCTCTGGCGGTTGCTCGGCAGTATGTAGCCGGCTCTCGCCTCTCGGTTGAGGCGGCGGCTTCGCGGGTGCAGGCTTCTCTCTATAAGCATGGGCCGCTCTCGGAGCGAGATCTGTCGAACATTGGCGATCAACTAGAGGAGCTGAGACACCTGAATGACCTCTATTCAATCAGGATATTAAATTCAAGTGGAGCGATTCTTGTGGAATCGGCGCATGCCACCGCGGAGGTTGAGACGTTTGCGGAGCCCCCCTTGGAGCGAGAGGCGATCACGCAGGCGCTTCGAGGCGTGAAGCAGGTGCTCGTTGAGGAACGGGGAGCCAGTCAGTTCATCCGGGTATACCAGCCGCTTGGCTCTTTCGTGATTATTTCCTCATACCGGATGGATCCAGAGCTTGTACACGCGCAGAGCGTTGTGACCGACGCCTATAGGGAATACGACGGTCTCAAGCAGTTTAAACAACCACTGCGGACCAATTTTTTTCTCATTCTGGCACTGTGCAATCTGCTGACCCTGTTCGGTGCTATTTGGGTCGCGTTCTTTGTCTCGCGCCAAATTACTGGTCCGATTCAGACGTTGGCTGAGGGAACCCGACGGGTAGCCAGAGGAATGTATGATTTTAAATTGAAGTCAGCTCGTGATGATGAGCTTGGCTTTCTCGTCACATCCTTCAATCAGATGTTGCAGGATCTGAAGGGCTCCCGGGAGGAAGCCGAGGGTCGAGGGCTTCTGATTCAGACGATTCTTGCGAATCTCGCGGTCGGAGTGGTTGCGCTTGATCCAGAGCGCCGAGTTACGGCGGTTAACGCAGCCGCGCGAGGATTATTGGATATCGGGGATGATATAGAGACTGATGGACGTCTGCTGTCCGAGATGTTGAACGCCGAGCAGTTAGCTGCAATTGGTCCCGTGGTTGAATCTCTGCGTGAATTACCTGTAGAGGCGGAGCAGGGCGCGGCGGCTGAGGTTGAGTTAAGATTGCAGTCAGCGGGTCGACAACTACTGGTGGTATGCACGGCTGGCCGAATCGTTGGACGAGACGCCAATATCTTGGGGTATGTTTTGTTATTTGACGATGTGACCGATATTTCGCGATCCCAACATCTGGCCGCGTGGCGGGATGTTGCCAGACGAATCGCGCATGAGATTAAAAACCCACTCACACCACTGCAGCTCTCAGCGCAGCGCCTTGAGAAGCTTCTCCAGGGTAGCGATCCTACCGGCGCGGTAGCCGAGTCAACTCGTTCTATTGTTGAGCATGTCGAGATCATCAAGCGGCTCGCGAATGAGTTTTCTGAGTATGGTCGGATGCCAACAGCTCAATTCGTTCCAACCGATCTCGCCGCGTTGGTATCGAATGTGACCCGCTCATTCGCGGCCGATCATAATGACATACTCTTTTCATGGGCGGAGGAAAGCGAGCTTCCGGAGATGTTACTCGATCCGCAACAGATTCAGGGTGTT
>JAFMIS010000193.1 GCA_017853915.1 bacterium | reverse complement strand
AAGACAACTGAAGAGGCACGACGGCTGTCGACGCTCTTCAGACAAATGATAAAGAGCGAGGTCTCGGGAGACGCTCTTCAAGACCTCGGCGATGCCTTGGCTCTTGAAGGCGTCAAGAAACACTCAGCTCGTATCAAGTGCGCGCTGCTGGCATGGGATTGTATCGATCGCGCCCTTGGTGAGCCCGGAAGTTCCCGTAGCCTTCGCGATGAGATCCCTAAATAGCGACCAGACCCTCCGCGATCGCCAGCCGTACGAGTTCCGCGTTGCTGTGCAGACCGAGCTTCTTCAGGATATTGGATCGGTGAGTGTCTACGGTGCGAGTGCTTATCGTCAGCTGTGCGCCGATATCTCTATTTTTTCTCCCCTGAGCGAGTAGAACAAATATTTCTCGCTCGCGTGGTGAAAGCACGCTTGAGTCATATGCTGACCCTTGCTCTGCTGATCCCTCACCGGGTTGGTTTGCTAGTGATGGACTGACATACGTTCCACCTTTTGCGACGGCATCGATCGCGAACTCCATCTCGGCCAGATCCGATTTTTTTGGTACAAAACCTTTAGCGCCTGCGCTGAGGGCTGCTTGAACATTAAATTTGCTTTCATCTCCCGAGAGGATCAGGACCGGTGTAGACACGCCCATCTGTCGTAACTGTTGCAGTGTCTCGAGGCACGCGTGTCGAGACATCATCATATCGAGGATGATTACATCAGCGCCTGCCTGACTTGGGTTGGACATAAATCCAGCGGTGTCAGCCGCGTGTCCTACTACTTCGTATTTGTTGTTGACTGAGAGAGCGCGCGCGATCGCTTGCCTCATCAACAGATGGTCCTCAACTAGAAAAAGTTTTACTGGTCCCATACTTCTTTCTCCTACAAACGTGTTACGAGTGTTCCGTGTCCCAAGGGAGATACGGATAATTCCTAAGAAAAGTTGATAATCCGTGCCCAAGTTTCACTTATTTTCAGGGAGGCCTCAGTGTGGCTCGTCTAAGTCTTCGTAACGCTTATGACTTTCAAGCGGGGGTGGGCTTGGGGCTCGGAGGGATACTGGTATTGGGGGCCTGGATATCTGGGCTTGATCAGACCGTGCCACAAACGCCCTTTCAATAGGGCAGAGAGATGTTTACTTTATGGAGATGGAGATAGGAAGAATTCTGATCGTAGTTGGAGCTGCCTTGGTGGCGCTGGGAGGCATGCTGTTAATTCTTCCAAAAGGTATCAACCCAACTCAGTGGTTCGGTCGACTTCCCGGTGACATTCATTATTCAAGCGATCGCACGGAGGTGTATATCCCGCTGGTCTCCATGGTAATATTGAGTATCCTGCTAAGCGTTGTATCCTGGCTTGTCCAGCGCCTTTTAAAATAGGGCGCATGGCTGTTGGCGAATTATTCCGCCTAGACCCATTCTCGTGGCTCGTGCAGCACGCTGAGTAGTTGCTCCTCTGCCGAGCCCGGGGTTACCTGAGGGCAATAATCCCAATTCACCACGGGAGGTAGCGACATCAAGATGGATTCGATTCTCCCTCCAGTTTGAAGGCCGAAGTGGGTGCCTCGATCATAGAGTAGGTTAAATTCAACATACCGACCGCGTCTGAGGAGCTGAAATTTCTTCTGCTCCTCGGTAAAGGGAAGGGCCTTTCGTTTTTCAACAATCGGTAGATATTGCTCGGTGAATCCAAATCCCAGATCCTGAACGAACGAAAATACTTTCTCCAGATCGGCGCCATCGTCACGACCTATATAGTCGAAAAATATGCCCCCTACGCCGCGAGTCTCCGCTCGGTGCGGTAAAAAGAAGTACTCATCGCACCATTTTTTGAAGCGCGAGTAGTATTCCGGAGAGTGCGTATCGCACATTCCCTTTAAGACCGCGTGGAAATGCCTCGCGTCATCCTCCTGAAGATAGTACGGGGTGAGATCCGAGCCACCACCAAACCATCTCTTGTCTCCTAGTTCGAGAAAACGCCAGTTTGCATGGGTCGTGGGGACCATTGGGGAGTAGGGGTGAATCACGAGAGATACGCCAGTCGCTGAGAAAGGCAGTTCCGCTTTGGCCGCACCTAATTTTGCCGCGAACTCAGCCGGCATGGTTCCGTGCACATTACTAAAATTCACACCAGCTTTTTCAAAAACTGCTCCATTCGACAGTATGCGTGTGATACCTCCGCCGCCATGACCACCCTTTGAATCGGTGCGATTCCACTCGTCACTGCGAAACGTAGCGACGCCATCTACCTGCTCTAATCCACGGCAGATGTGTACTTGAATATCTTTGAACAGTTGAGCTGCTCTATCTTTCATCTGCTTCTCCACGTATCAATCGAAAGTATTGAAGCACGCCGATATAGCGGCGCTCGTGTCAACGTGCGCTCCGAGGCCGCGCATCGTCAGAGCTATCGCTGATATGCCGTTCACGACATCAAAGGCGTCTACATAACCCATGTGGCCCACCCGCACGACTTTTCCAGATAATTTTCCCTGTCCTCCGGCTAGACGGATCCCAAAGTTTTTCCTCACGAGAGACCTGATCGTATCGGCTTCAAGCCCATGAGGAGGAAAAAATCCCGTTACGCTGGGACATGGAGCATCCGGCGCTAGAACAGTGCAACCGAGAGATCCTAATCCCGCCCGAGTCACGCGCGACAGTTTTTGGTGGCGAGAGCTGATAGCATCGAGCCCCTCCTCACGAAACATCTCTATAGCCGCATTGAGCCCTACGATGATAGTTGATGCTGGGGTCCACGACGTTTCGCCGTGAGCGAGAGATTTTCTCTCTAGTCCGATGTCAAAATACAGGGTGCGCTTGGGAGTTGATTCCACCGCGTTCCATGCTTGAGTTGACAGTGCGAGAATCGAGAGTCCTGGCGGAAGCATAAACGCCTTCTGAGAACCGGCGATATACATATCGATGGTGGAGGGAGTTCCTGGCATCGGCGTTGTAGCGCACGCTGAAATGGCATCGACGATAGTAAGTATGTGGGGAGCGATCTTTTTGACCTCCGGGAGAATTTTCTCCAGCGGATGAAGCACTGTCGTTGATGTTTCGCTATGTTGCGCGCAGAGCGCTTTGGCGCGAGGATGAGCGCGTACAATCTCTTGGACCTGTTCCGGGGTCGCGGGTAGACCCCATTCGATCGTCAATTCATGCACTACCAAACCGAGTCGTTCGCCGATCGCTCTCCATCGTGCGCCGAACGCCCCGCCGTTAATAGTAATTATTTCATCACCGGGGGAGCAGGTGTTGAGAAGAGCGGCTTCCATCGCCCCTGTGCCTGAGCACGCAAGAAATACCGGGTCTGAATCCCATCCCAAAAGCCACCGCATCCCCTCGCACGCCTTCACAAGTTCCTTCTTAAATACATCACTACGGTGATGCAGCATGGGCAGCTCCATGGCCTGAAGAATCCGTTGGGGAATGATTGTGGGGCCGGGGGTGAGGAGTCTCTCTTTAAACATGGATTGCTCGCCTAACAAGTTTGCGTTGCATGGTCGTCGGGTGTTTGGCAGGGCTTTTGCCTCTCCATTACCTGAAAGCCCCTCAAAAAGGCTTAAGGGCTTCCGCCCCATGTTAATTCAAGTGGTTAGCGGGAGCAAGAAAGGGCGCTGAGTCAACCAAATGACGGGCTATCCCACTGGGATCCCGGCTTTTTGACACGCGGCTAAGGGTAAGAATGTGAAGGTGAGGACCTCATGATCAACCAAATATCAATCTGGCAGATGGTTGTAGACCTGTGCTTGGTGACATCAATTCTTGTCATGGCATTCAGGTACATCAAGAGCTCGAGGGTGCAAGCGCTCTTGCCACATGCTGTGGAGATAGAGGCGAGTTTGCGCCGAATTATCTCCGATGCTGAGACCGCTGCTCGACATATCAACGAGCAGCTTCTTCGGCGGGAGCAGAACATTCACAAGTATGTAGGGGATGTCGAGCGTCATGAGAAGCAGCTCTCCTTGTCTGTGGTTGAGGCGGAGAGCCTGACCAAGGAGCTGTCTCTAATCTGCGAAAGCGCTCGTCGCGAAGCAAAAGAGATCGCGACGATCCTCAGAAAGAACGAGGCTCCCGCTGAGTCAAGAGCTCCTGAAGCGCCAACCATGAAGCACACAGTACGTGCTGAGGCGGAGCCACAAGAAGATGTTCAATTCACGACTCGAATTAAGTCGCCTCGAGCCTCGGAGTGGACTTCATTCGAAGAGGATGAGACGCCGCCACCAGCGGCAAAAGAGATCTCTCCGGTTCAAGCCCTTCAGCAGTTGTATGGCAAGGCTGAAATCTTGTTGAAAGAGGGACGGAAAGCCGAGGAGGTTTCTCGCGCCACAAAACTTCCGATGGAGGGGGTTAAGCGCCTCGCAGAGATGATCGAGATCGAAAGGGAGGAGGAGCAAGAGCAGCAGCGCACCCGTAGTCGACGGACCTCTGCAGATCCCCGACTCGGAGCTCTGAGTGCATCTCGCCGGGAAGAGCCATCGGCATAGGTAAGGAGAGCGTCTCATGGATATCGGAACATACGCAGCAGCATCGTCGGGCGTCTTGCAGATGCGCAAGCTGGAGGTTCAGAACAACAACCTTGCCAACATCAATACGGTTGGTTTCAAGGGGCAGTATGTGGTCTCTGAGCCCCAAAGTTTCGACGAAACCCTCGCCGGCACAATCAAGGACCAAGACGCGTTTGCCCGAGCCGATCGAATACGAGTGCCAAATGTTACAGAGGCACGCACTCAGATCGATTTTTCTCAAGGCCCGATTCAGCCAACGGGGAATCCGCTGGATGTGGCGATTAGAGGGCCCAAAGACTTCTTCGTGATCGATACTCCTCAGGGACCACTCTATACAAAGGCGGGAAATTTCACCTTAAACGAAAACGGTGAATTGGTAACCCAAGACGGTTATCGAGTACAGGGAGATGGTGGCGCGATAATTATTCAAGGTGGCAACCCGTTTATAGGCACTGATGGTACGGTGCGAGTAGCTGGTATTCCGGTGGGGCGAATACAGGTTGCTCGATTTGAGGATACATCTGGCCTTATAGCCACTGAGGGCGCGCGGTTTAAATCAACGGGTGCTCAGCCCACCATCGTTGATGGTCGAATGGAACCTCAAGCGTTGGAGATGTCGAATGTTTCGGCGGTGACGGGTATGGTCGATCTGATCGCGACTAATCGAGCCTTCGAAGCCTACACAAAAGCGGCGCAGTCTTTGGATGGATTGAACCAGACAGCAATTAATCAAGTGGGAAGACGTCAATAAATTGTGAGAGGAATCTATGATTAGAGCTCTGTACTCAGCGGCAACTGGAATGAACGCACAAGAGACCAACATTGACGTGATTTCCAATAACTTGGCAAACGTCAATACAGTTGGATTTAAGAAAGGCCGAGCCGATTTCCAGGACCTCATGTACCAA
>JAFMIS010000192.1 GCA_017853915.1 bacterium | reverse complement strand
CTGTGCGAAGTAGGTGAAAATCTCGCTCGGGCTGAAAATCCAGAAACCTATCCATCCGCGGAAAATGACTGGCAGAAGGCCAAATCCTTTCTCTCAAACACGATGGGAGAAGAAGCAATTAGTATTATTCGAGACAAAGCGGTCGAGAGTTCTAAGCACTATCAAAAGAGTATCCCTGAGGTATTCGGAAACATCGACAAGTTTGATCCTCAGAAAAACATCGAAAAACACAAGCGTGTATCGCGCGCGCTTGAGGAGCGCTACCTCCAGTTCTGCCCAGAAGCGGTACAGAAAGCACTCAGGGAGCTCTACTCCGAGCTCACCCCAGACTCTGTGAACAAGGCTCTGGTCGGAAAACTGCTCAAAGATATTGTCCCCGAGGCAGGGTTCACGGGGGGATGCGTTTTTGTCGTCGACCCAAGTTCCCTCTCCCTCAAGCCCCGTACGCTGATCGGCAAGGTCCAAATGCGCAAGATTTCAAACGTAGCTCTCGAGCCTGGCGACGCGGCGGTGTCGGCACTCTCGAGCTCTCAGCCCATTCTACATTGCTCAGCTGAATTGGCCGATGACGCTCTCACTGGCATCTACAGCTCTCTTGGAGGACGCAAAAAGATCGGCGTACTGTATCTTGAGACTCCGAAGAAGGCTCAACTCCAACCTGAGGATGGGACGATGGGTGTCTTTGAAGTGATTAAAAAAGCCCTCTGCGACGCTCTTTTGATTGAGTAAGAGTATTCTATCTGGCGTAACGCCAGCGCTACCTTCTACCGTGCGGCATCCTCTAACATCCTGATCCAATAGTGCCCTAGGCCATCCCGCTAGCTTTAGATTGCACAATCAGGCAACAATGCGGCATGTCACAAAAAGCTGAAATTCTGGCGCCGGTGGGGTCGTGGGATATGTTGCGCGCCGCCGTTCACAACGGAGCGGACGCTGTTTATATCGGCATGCCTGGGTTTAACGCCCGGGGCCGCGCGGCTACACTTGACCTGTCTGAACTGGGCGCAATGATAGACTACGCGCACCTGTACGGGGTAAGGGTCTTTCTCGCTTTCAATATCCTTATTTTTGAGCGTGAGCTACCAGATGTTATCGAGCTGCTCCAGGATATTATACCCCTACAACCCGACGCCCTTATCGTGCAGGACATCGGTCTCGTCCGACTCATACGCTCTATAGCTCCTGATCTGCGGGTCCATGCCTCTACGCAGATGACGATTACTACCGCTCCTGCCATTCAACTGACCGAGGATCTCGGAATGACCCGATACGTCTTAGGGCGCGAGCTTTCTCTGTCAGAGATGAAATTAATCAGGGCCGGAACCTCCAAGGAGCTTGAGGTATTTGTGCATGGGGCTCTCTGTGTATCCTACTCTGGGCAATGCCTAACCTCTGAGAGCATGGGCGGACGCTCCGCGAATCGGGGCCAGTGCGCGCAGTCGTGTCGACTTCCCTACGATCTGATCGCCGATGGAGCTACCGTAGACCTCGGCTCCAAGCGCTATCTTGTCTCGCCACAGGATCTGTGTGGCCTTGACGAGATCCCCGCCTTGCAGGAGATCGGTATTAACTCTTTCAAAATAGAGGGACGTCTTAAGTCCCCCGAGTACGTAGCGAGCTCCACATCTTCGTACAAACAGAAAAGCATCGACCAACGTTGTAAGACCGACAAGGCAATCGGAGATATGTCGAAGATATTCTCCCGCGGATTTTTTAGTGGTTGGCTCCACGGCGTAGACCATCAAAAGCTCGTCAATCCTGAAATTAGCAGCCACCATGGCCTACGAGTGGGCGTGGTAACCCGCGTGTCTCGAGAGTATGTATGGATCTCAAGTTCTGAACCGATCGCGGCCGGCGATGGTGTCGTGTTTGAGAACGCAGCTACACACGCTTCTGTTGGAGGATTTGTGTACTCCGCGAACAGGGAGAAAGAAGACTGGAAACTCTCGTTCAACCGAGATTTTCCAGCGCTCCAGGTGGCAGTTGGCATGGCTGCCTATCTCAACTCATCCCCCGGAGTGACCCAACACTACCGTCGATCATATACTGACAAACAGCTCTTTCGTCGAATACCGATCGATATGATTGTCCGCGGCAGTGTCGGACACGCGCTTGCGGTAGAGGCTCGAGATCCTGAGGGGCGGGTCGTGAGCGCATGCTCATCCCACCTGCTTGAGGCTGCCTCATCGAATCCCGTTTCAACCGAATCTCTGCGCGACTCATTCGGCGCCCTCGGCGGCTCGGTATATTCACTACGAGATCTATCAAATCAGATTGAGGGCAGGTGTTTTCTTCACTCACGAGAGATGAAGGAAATTCGCAGGACCCTCTGTGACAGTTTGAATGCGCTCAGAACCAGCAAAACCTCCTTCACAGTCAAAACTCCCGAACGTGCGCGCGCGTGGATCGACGCTCAGTCATACGACACTCCCTGCCCTCCGCCAACACAACCACGGTTGAATGTCTTGGTGCGAGAGCTCCAGCAATTAGAGCGCCTTCACGATCTCCCTATTTCGACCATCTATCTGGATTTCGAGTTTGGTAAAGAATATGGCCCAGCCGTCGCTCAGGTTCGCGCCATGGGATACCGCGCGGGAATAGCGACAACGCGAATCCTCAAACCTGGCGAGAACGCTCATCTCAAGGTGATACAGCGGCTGGCTCCCGATGAAGTTCTCATTCGCAATTTGGGAGCTCTCGAACTACTACGGGGTTCAGGCCTCACACTGGTCGGGGATTTCAGCTTGAATGTCGCGAATTCTCTCACAGCAACGTGGTTTCTGGGGAAGGGGCTCTCTCGAATGTGCCCGAGCTATGATCTCAACCGTGAACAACTCCTCGAACTTTTGGCTCGTGTACACCCCTCTCAGATGGAGATCACGTTACATCAGTACATGCCCGCGTTTCACATGGAACATTGCGTTTTTGCCGCGTTCCTCAGCACGGGCTCCAGCTACCGGGATTGTGGGAGACCGTGCGAGCGACACCGAGTTGAGCTTCGTGACGCCTCCGGAGCTCTCCATCCACTCAAGGCCGACGCTGAGTGCCGCAACACTATGTTTAATGGTATTCCTCAATCGGCTCTCTCTCTTTTGCCCGCACTTGTACAGAGGGGTGTAGGGACCTTTCGAGTCGAGGGACTCTTTGAGACACCAGACGTCTTGCGAGCCAAGGTCGAGGCCTACGCTGACGCCATATGCAACCGCGCGCCAAAGGATGAGATCTTGCGCCAACTTGGAGTTATTGAAAGATACGGTGTTACCGATGGGCAGCTGTATAACATCCGCGGATACAGGGATCGAAAGAAAGATTTTACTCCTCTCGCGGCTATCACCGAGTCCGCGGATCCAGGTCTGCGACACGTCTCAAAGGCGTAAGAAATAGCGCCTGACGGGCGCGACGCTTGATTAACGAACCGCCGTGTATCCGCCGGGAATTCCACCTTTTGAGTACACAACTTGATAGAGTTGAACCATGCGAGCCTGAAAAAGCGCTTCGCATCCCTGCAGGTAGTACGACCACATCCTCCGAAATGGCTCTCCATACGATTCTTTAAGCGCCGGCCAGCCTACCTCAAACCTCTCACGCCACGCATGTAAAGTCTTGGCGTAATCAGCTGAAAAATTGTGAAGATCCTCGATCACAAGCGCGCCACGTGCCGGCTTGATCAACTGCGGGAGCGTCGGAAGGTATCCATTCGGAAAGATCCGCCTCTGAAGCCACAAAATGTACTGATCAAGAGCCGGAGCGGAATAGCGGGAAAAACTCTCGGCTGATATTACCTGCAGACCGAAGAGGCCTCTATCCTTCAAACATCGCTCCACCATAGCGAAATAAGAGGGCATGTTTTTTCTGCCCACCGCCTCAATCATTTCGATCGAGACGATTCGATCAAATTCCCCTGAGTAGTTCTGATAATCCTCTAGAACGATCTCAACATCCAAGCCTGCGCACCGCTCCCGCGCGAGAGCTGCCTGCTCCTTGGATACGGTGAGACCGACAACCGACACCCCATATCGAGACGCCGCATAGCGCGCGAAATTTCCCCATCCACATCCGATATCGAGCACGCGCATCCCCGGTTGCAACGCGAGCTTTCTGCACAAAAGATCAACCTTGGCGACCTGAGCTTCCTCAAGGGTATTCGCGGCGTTCCAGTAGCCACAGGTGTAGCTCATCGTCGCGCTATCAAGCATCGCGGCGAATAGATCATTCCCGAGATCGTAGTGGCGTCGAGCTACTTCATAGGCGCCCTTTCCAGTTTGAGCGTTACGAAGGCGATCCCACACTACATACGATATAAAACGCGGGCTCAATTTCGAGAACCGCACATCACATCGAGGATCGCTGGTGAACAAGCGGTACAGCGCATGCGTCAAGTCTGAGCACTCCCACTGGCCACGTATGTAAGACTCGCCAAGTTCGTACAGACCGCCACGCCGGGCGATCTCAAGGGCCTTAGGGTCGATCGAAACATCCACGTCGGCTGTGCCTACACGCGTGGCGGCGCGCTCGGAGTGCTGATACATGCTCGCAGTGTTCATATGATAGGAGCTCCTCGATACCTTTTGACATGGCGTATGTAACACGATTCACTGGTGAGGCACATCCATACAGCGGAGATAGAAGAAAACTCTGGAATTTCCCCCTGTTGGCTTCGCTAATCGATGCTTACGCTGGCCTCTCAACTACCAAGGTAATGTTAGGGTGGTAGAGTGAAAAAAACACCCCTCCGTTCGCCATCATCACAAGGTGTAAGCATGCATGCAGCACCCACTGAAGGGGCACTCTCACATAGTCGAGCGCACTGGCGAGCGGAATCCTATACCCTCTCACGGTAGCCACAGCCCCGGGAAGTCCGCTCATCTGAACGAGCTGCTTTAGGGAATTCTCGCTAAAAAGGTTGTGATGTGTGAGGTCCGAGTATCGCTCAACTATGCTGAGCGGGTTGCCTCCGTTCGGCACCGTGATCAAAATCTGTCCACCCGGAGCAAGATGATTGTACAGGGTCCGCAGAAAACTACCCACATGCTTCGTTTCAATGTGCTCCATGATCTGAAGGGCGAAGATCCGGTCGTAGGTACCCAACTCACTATCAATTGACTCCATCTCCTCGGCTGAAACCGCCCATGCCCGTCTCACCGGATATCGACTCTGAATGAATGATAATACTCCGTTGTCCCGATCGATGACATCAATATCTGTAATCCCTTTCCCAGCCGCAAAATGCAAAAATTCACCCCTTCCTGGGCCTACTTCGAGGACTCGTTGCCCGGCGTTGAAAGACCCTCCAAAATTATGGTTGAGCCAATGATATTTCCGATCCCATGTTCTCTGATCTGAGATGCTTTCAAGATAGTCAATATATTCTGCCATAACGCGCTCTATCTCTATGTACGGTCTTCAACGGAATCCGTGGGTAGAG
>JAFMIS010000191.1 GCA_017853915.1 bacterium | reverse complement strand
GTTTGCATGAGCTTTCGCTCGGCATTCCCGCGGCGATCCGTCCTTTCGCGCCAACGTCGCTAGCGGCTGATGAGGAACCGTGAGGGGCAACCTCGCGTTACTCCCGAATTTGGTGCAGCCCAACTGGCCAGAAGGACCCCCTGGCTGTTCCTGTGTGATTTCATCCCCGCGTGCTTGCGTCAGAAGAGAGGTAGAGCGCGCTACTATCGAGAACCTCGCCGGTCACGAGGACCTCGATCATCCTCAGGTTGAGGATGCGCTGCGGGGTCTCGCTGATGATCAATCGATGAGTTATACCCACCCTGATTATCTCCACCCTGATCGCTGCTCTCACCATCGGAGGATGATATCTCAGCGCATGTCGAATCTTGTAGATCAAAGACGGCGCTCCGCACTGCCAGGATCCAGTCGCGATCCAAAACATTCGCCCGAGATAGATCCTTAAACGCTTTTCCTACCCGCTTGAGGGTTTTTCGAAAACACCGATTACACTCCTCCTCGGTCTCTACATCAGCACACCTCTCACCGATCTGATTAGCGATAGCAGTCGGTGACAGATAGGCACCATCCGCCACACAGGATAATTGAGAGAGTGCTGTCAGTGCCTCCTCCTCCGAGCATATCTCTTGGGCCTCGACGATTTGGGAGCCCACAAAGATCGTAAAAGCCCCGCAGCAACAGATAGCAACGTTCGTTTTGTGATTTAAAAACACCATGACAACACTCCTTATCGCTTTCTAGGCGTAAAAGCAGAGTTAGAGGACAAGCAAATGTGAGGCCACGGCGGATTAACCCCGCCGCGCGACTGCTGCCTTGAGTACGTTTTTTGGTGTTGCAAAAGATGTGAAGGGAGCAAAAAACGAGCGGCATTCCCTGTGTTTTCGACCCGATACCCATATCAAAGAAGCAGCTTTCACACGGCCGAAAGGTTCTGTGAGAGAAGGATTTCTCATGGCTGCCGTGGTGAGTTCCTCCGCCACACAGAGCGCCTCTCATCCCACGACATTCCTCACTACGAAAAGCTTGCGGGGATTCGCGCGGACATACGAGATTCTCGTGTGGCCCTGTGTGCTCTCACCTTGACGACCACAAGCCTTCAGGGGAACATGTTGCCGTATATTATTTTCTAGAACTGGTTTCCAAAATAGGTTCGCGGCGAGGTTAGCGAGATAAGAGGCGAGACGACTACATCGCGGCTTTCATATCATCAACCTTAGCAGTTGATACCTTTAAGAAAAGTTCCAACCTATCCTCATAGTGGCGATGCCTTTAGGAAAAACGTGACCTTTCACTTCTCTCTCTCAACATCTGCCAGGTCATCTCTTACTACATTCGTTTGCCTTGGCTGCGCGATCGCGGCAACCGTGCTATTTTTTTACGGGCCGTTAGTATCTCGCGTCCACTCGCTTCAGAACCCCTATTCCTTCTCAGGAGACGCGCTTCAACACATCGCTCCCTTTTGGCATATTCGAGAACCTGCGGAGCTATCACGGGATTACATCCTGAATTACTACTACCAAGCGATCCTTCCGGTCGGTTACAAGGTTGTGTACCTCCTGGTGACTGAGTTCCTAACGCCGCCGGTGGCGTGTAAACTGGTCGCCGTTCTGCTCTCCTTTCTATTCATCGGTTGTACTGTTGCCTCTACTCGCTACATCGCTGGTACGCCGGCGGCGTTTGTCTCGCTAGTTCTTGCTACGGGCGCGGTCATTAAGAACTCGTACTTTATGGGTGGCCTACAACGAGGCTTTGGTATCGCTCTGGCAGCGTTCATGATCAACGCTCTCCTCAGGGGGAACTTCCGCGCGATGTGCGTTGTGACGCTACTCTCGTTCAGCCTCTACCCTGCTGGTGGAATTCTGTGCATGGCAACCCTGGTTCTGTTCTCGATTCTTCCCAGTAGCTACGGTGGCTACACTGGCGCGACGCGAACATGGCAGCGAGTATTAGTTCTTGGCTGTGTCTCAATCTGTATCATCGCTGTGGTGGCTCCGCAGCTTGTTGGCGGGTCTCGTTACGGTGAGCGTCTCTCGCTGGAAAATGAGCAGGAGTTCGCCGAGTGGGGCCCCGCAGGTCGGTACACCCAGGGCGACCGCGGAGTTCCTATCCCACTCTGGTCAAGCATCTATTCGGAATCGGTGCGTACTTTGGTCGTCGATCGTCCTCCCACGTCCGAAGACTCTGAGGGCGACCTCGTCACTCCCAAAACAGGCGCTTTGATTGTTTTGGCTAGTATCGTCCTGTGCTGCGGCCTCGTATGGTGGCTCGATGGATTCGCGCTCTCTCTGTTGGCCCTGCGACTTACGATATTCGCGGGCGCTTCGGTAGGGTCATATCTTCTGGCGACCAGTCTTTTCCCACTACTTTATATCCCATCTCGATACGTAATTGTGGCGGTACCGTGTCTGATGCCCATTATTGTGCCCTTAATGATCAGTCACTGCGCGTCGCGCGCTTTGCACGCGCGCGGAGCCTTGATCAAGAGAGTCGCGCCCGTCCTTATTGGTTGTATCGTATGTGTGGCGCTTGGGTGGCACTCTCTTCAGGTCAGACCTCTCTCGACAGTTGACGGCTACCGAGATCTCTTTCGTTTTATGGAGCGTCTGCCCCGTGACGTGGTAATCGCTGGCTGGCCTCGTGGCGTGCTGAGTACCATTCCTTTCTTTACGGGAAGATCAGTCCTGATCTACGAGGAGGGTCACCAGATATTTCATCGTGATTTCTTGCTTGAAATGCGTCGACGTATGGATGCCACAGTGGCGGTTTTTGGAGCCATCGACGCGACTCCGCTCCAACAGCTCCGCCAAGACTTTAAGGTTACACACCTCCTTATTACCCGCACGCAATTACAAAAGACTCCGCGGTATTTTGCTCCTTTCGGAGACCAGATCGCGCGGCTGCGAGAGTCTCGCCGTGGCCAAACCCTCTACCTCGAGCAGATCCTGGAGCGTTGCGTCGTGTTTAAGGCGCACAATCTTCTGCTTCTCGACCTATCGCGGTTGGATCCCCAAACTGGAGGAGCAGCCGACGAAGCAGCACCCTTAAGCCTGAGCGAGGCGAAAAAAACCTCACTATAACAGTTGGTTAGGAGCCCATGGCCGGGTCTGCTGGACTTCATTATCCGGCTACCTTTTACGAAGCGAAGTGCCGCAACGACTCATCTAAAGTCAAGGTTAGTACTACAGATTCACGACTCCTCGAGATAGTACGCGCTCGTATGCGGGACCGGATAACGGTGCGCACTTACTGAAAGGACACAACGATGACGTCAAAAATTAAGGTGGCTCAAATCGGTGTCGGCTACTGGGGACCAGCCCTGCTTCGTAATCTCACAAGCAATCCGCGCTGCGAGGTATCGATAGTCGCGGATCTATCGGAGGAGCGAAGAGACTTCGTGAGGAATTCTTTTCCGGCGACCTCTGTCGTTGATGACCCGAAATATATCTTCGAGGATCCAGAAATTAAGGCTGTCGTGATCGCCACGCCAGCCGCGACCCACTTCGATCTCGCGTCACGCGCCCTGAAAGCAGGAAAACATATCTTGGTCGAAAAACCGATGGCGACATGCGTCAAGGATGTCCAGCGCTTGGGCCAGCTTGCTCAAGAGCGCAACCTGACTGCCATGGTGGGACACACCTTCATCTATCACCCCGCTGTTCATTACCTCCGCGATATCATCAACCTCGGGGAGCTCGGCCAGGTGCGATACGTATACAGCCAACGCCTTAACCTTGGTCGAATCCGCTCCGACTGTGATGTTCTCTGGAACCTGGCTCCACATGACATCAGTATTGTGCAGTTCTTGCTCGGAGATCCGGTGCCTCTCTCGGTTCATAAAACTGGCATGGATTACGTGCAACGTGGAATTGATGACGTGGTATTCGTCAATATTACCTACCCCAATCGGGTTTTGGCCAATTTTCATCTCTCCTGGCTCGACCCCAATCGCACACGCTCCTTAACGGTTGTAGGTTCGGAGAAAATGGCGGTCTACGATGACACCAAGCCGAACAAAATCGCGATCTACGACAAAGGCATTGATCGGCTTCACACTCCAGGGAGCAATATGGACTATGATCGTCCAACCTTTTCTCTTCGTTCGGGAAAGGTCTACGAGCCAACTATCTCATCAGAGGAACCTTTGGCTATCGAGGTATCTCATTTTCTTGATTGCGTGGAGTACGGAATCGAGTGCTGGACAGGTCCTGAGCACGCCGCCAAGGTTGTTAAGATCCTCTCTGACTGCGATGACTCGGCACCGAATACGCAGGCGAAAGGAGCTCGTCTTGAGACCGGCGCCAGTCAAATTCCGATCGAAGTGTGGAAATAGGAGCCCTCATGAACAGCGCCCTCACCGTTCCTTTTGTCGATCTCAAAGCACAGTACCACTCGATTAAATCCGAGATCGATCGCGCTATCGCTCAGGTTATTGAGAATACCGCTTTCATAAAGAGCCCCTACATCGCCGAATTTGAGAGAAGTTTCGCGAGCTATCTCGGCATCAAGCACTGCATCGGATGCGCCAACGGCACGGACGCTATCGAGATCGCCCTGCGCGCTCTGGGCATTGGGCCTGGTGATGAGGTTATCGTTCCGGCGAACACATGGATCTCA
This sequence comes from bacterium, assembly GCA_017853915.1. Classification (GTDB taxonomy): domain Bacteria; phylum Bdellovibrionota_C; class UBA2361; order UBA2361; family OMII01; genus OMII01. The sequence continues at coordinate 816 of JAFMIS010000191.1, read as the reverse complement.
ACCGCGGAAGCCGTGACAACAGCGGGTGCCACAGTTGTTTTTGTAGACAATCACCCAGAGTACTACTCCATCGACCCCACAAAGATTGAGGAAAAGATCACACCACGAACGAAGGCGATTATACCGGTTCATCTGTACGGCCATCCGGCTGATATGGCGCCTATTATGGAGCTTGCTCGTCACTACAAGTTGCGAGTTATCGAGGATTGCGCCCAATGCCACGGCTCGACGTATCAGGGAAAGACGACGGGGACATTCGGTGATATCGCCACGTTTAGCTTTTTTCCGGGAAAAAATCTCGGGGCCTACGGCGACGCGGGTGGAATCGTTACCAACGACGATGAGTTGGCCCGAATGTGTCGTATGGTTGGGGACCACGGACGACTCGGTAAGTACGATCACGGCCTTGAGGGAAGAAACAGCAGGCTCGATGGGCTTCAAGCAGCGATTTTAAGCGCGAAGCTCCCTCACCTGCCGGCGTGGACAGCGGCTCGACAGAAAAACGCCGCGCGGTACGACTCGCTGCTCTCGCACCTCGATGTTCCTCGCCCTATCGTCCGCCCCGACTCGTCTCACGTGTTTCACCTCTACGTTGTGCAGGTGCCGGAGCGAGAGCGGGTTCAGGAGCAGCTCCTCGCGGCTGGAGTAGCCACAGGAATCCACTATCCGATAGCACTCCCGTTTTTGAGCGCCTATAAGCATCTCGGTCATACCCCCGCTGAATTCCCGGTTGCCCATCGGGCTATGAGTCGAATTCTCTCTCTGCCTATGTACGCCGAAATCACGGAAGAGCAGCTCGCTCACGTCGCACGATGT